>JAZDOF010000531.1:0-14486 GCA_043799015.1 Pseudomonadota bacterium
CCAGCTCTATCAACTCCGGATCGTCCACCATGTCGACCTTGTTGAGAAATACGACGATATAGGGGACCCCGACCTGTCGGGCCAAGAGTATGTGCTCACGGGTTTGAGGCATGGGGCCGTCGTTCGCGCCCACCACGAGGATCGCACCGTCCATCTGAGCAGCGCCGGTTATCATGTTCTTGATATAGTCCGCATGACCCGGACAGTCCACATGCGCGTAATGACGGTTGGCCGTTTCATATTCCACGTGAGCCGTTGCGATCGTGATGCCGCGCTCTTTTTCTTCCGGCGCCTTGTCTATCTCTTCGAAGGACACGTAGTTCGCCCAGCCCTTCTTAGATAGGATCAGCGTAATGGCGGCGGTCAACGTAGTCTTGCCGTGATCGATATGTCCGATTGTGCCGACATTCACGTGAGGCTTCTTGCGCTCGAACTTGGCCTTGCCCATGGGCACCTCCTTAGCGAACAATCACCGCGAAGGGAGTCTTTGCAGGTGATCCCTTTGCATGAATTTTCTTGAACATCGCCCCGGACGCCGTGCCCGGGATAAAATGGAGCCCACGACCGGGATCGAACCGGTGAACCTCTTCCTTACCAAGGAAGTGCTCTACCTACTGAGCTACGTGGGCACCGTGCCCGTCGTAGACGGGAGGCACTTGTTTGTCTCGCCGCCGCCGACGCCGTTGGAGGACTTGATCCTCCCGGGTGCTGTTGTGGAGCGGGAAACGGGACTCGAACCCGCGACGTTCAGCTTGGAAGGCTGACGCTCTACCAACTGAGCTATTCCCGCGTAAAAACCGATCTCCGTGGAAGACTTCTGCGAGCGTCGCGGGGCTCTGACATATGGTGGTGGAGGGGGGAGGATTCGAACCTCCGAAGGCTGAGCCAACAGATTTACAGTCTGCCCCCTTTGGCCGCTCGGGAACCCCTCCATAGTGGAGCCGGCGATGGGACTCGAACCCGCAACCTGCTGATTACAAATCAGCTGCTCTGCCAGTTGAGCTACGCCGGCAGAAGTCCCTTCCATAAAAAGTAATTGGATACCAGATCGCAGGTTGCCTGTCAAGAGAAACTTTTCATCGCCACATGACTATTCCATACACCATCGAGAGCCCGCCCGCAAGAAGCAAGTTGGCGTCCACGAAACATTCGAACAGGAGCCTGTCCACCAACTGACCCCTTATGTGAACGAACAGATACAGGCCGAAAATTAGCGTATTAAGAACGAGCACGTAACCCATGCTCGTTACCCATCCCACGGCGGTGGCTCCTACGAGGCAGGCGCCGAGTATTACCAGCATGATCTTCAGCAGACGGCGCGTCCGGGCCGCACCGAGCAGTATGGGAATGGTCTCGCGGCCCACGATCCGATCACCCTGGATGTCCAACAGGTCGGACAATGCGGTGCGCCAGAAAACCAACCCTGATGCGAAACAGTAGCTGACGATCACTCCGGGGACGTTGGGCTCGCCGTCGCCCACGCACGCAGGTAGGATAACCGCGGCCATGCCCCAACCCAATGCCACGAGCATGGTCTTCGAGCCCGGTATGTCCTTGAGGCTGCGCCATTTCCTGGAGGAATCGATGAAGCGCGCTTCGGCCGGGACCGTGTAAATCAATCCCCCGGCGAACATGGCGGCAAGTAGGAGAAAAGGGTATAACCCCAGCCAAAGGCTTATGGACAGGGCGCCTAGGGATGCGAGGCCGCCTGCAAGGGACAACAGTCCGCGGTTGCGCGCGTAAAACGCCGCTATTTCCGGCGTGTTGAATCGAACCGCGCCGGACTGATCCATGGTCCGGTTCAGAAGATGCATGGAGAATACGAACAGCATGGTCAAGACCAGCGAGGGCCATGTAATCTCCTTGCCTTGAAGCGTCAGCGACGCCGCGGTGAGGCCCCCGCCGGCCGCTGCGGCCCATATGTAAGTCATGACGGCTATGTCGAATAACCGTCTCAGTCTTCTCAAGGGGCCGGCTCCGCTGCTCATGCCGATCTGTTTCAGCTTGGAGATGACTGCCTGAATCTGCCAGTTGGGCGTACTCGCCCCCGCGGTAACCCCGACGTAGTCGGCCCCGAAGAGCGCACTGCGAGGGATCTCCTCCGCGGTCTCAACGTGGATGGTTGCGGCACCATGAGCCTGAGCGACTTTGACCAGCCTACGGGTGTTTCCCGAGCCCCTGCCGCCGACCACGACGATGGTGTCCACGACTCCCGCCAATCGTCGCACCTCCTCTTGGCGCTTCTTGGTGGAGTCGCAAATGGTGTTGTAGACGTGAATATGGGAGAAACGCTCCTTAAGCCCGGCGACCACAGCGTCAAAGGTGTCGGGCTCCTGGGTGGTTTGGGCCACCACGCATATTTCCGTTGAGGAGTCGATGGAATCGGCCGACCGCACATCTTCTGCGGAGGCGATCACCGTGCCTCCATTCTTGGCGAAGCCCAGGAGGCCCTTCACTTCAGGGTGATCCGCGTCTCCCACTATGATCGTGAAGCAACCCTTGGTTGCGTACTTCCCGATGACGGCCTGAACTTTGGCAACCCGCGGACAGGTCGCGTCCACTATGGTAACGCCCTTTTCCTTCAGTATCCGTTTCTCGTCCGGAGATATCCCGTGGGCCCTTATTACGACGGTTCCGGTCGTGATCCGCTCAAGGGAGTCCGCCTCTTCGATGCCGCGTGAGCGCAGAAGTTCAAGCGTCTGGGGATTATGTATAAGCGGGCCGTACGTCACGATGGGCTTGGGATGGCCTTCCGTTTGAAGGTCCAGGGCCATGTCCACGGCTCTTCGCACTCCCATGCAGAACCCTGCGTTTTTCGCCAGACGAATCCTCATCCAAAGTCTCCGGTAACTTTAGTGTCACGCGTTGAGAATTGCGGGAACCCTGAACGGTTGAGTGAATCGAAACAAACCCCGCTACGTTACCTTGGTTCCGCCGGCCCGGCTTTGCCGCAAAATTCAAGGAGCGTCACCATACTTGTGCGGCCGCCCTGCCATCACGGGGGGTCGTCCGTTCCGCCCGGCGGCAATTCCACGGTTGTGAATCCGGCGCGGCCGAGCAGTCTCTCCGCATCCTCCGGCGTGTCGATATCGTCGTCGTCGTAGCAGGATGCCATCTCCACCGCGATGGTCTCGTCCGCGTGTCGCTCCAATACCTCCCTACCGCCCTTGTCTCCCGTAACGGATCGAAGTTCCCCGAAGTAGCGGTTTGGGAACACGACGGGCGTAGTTCTCCTTCCGCGCACCGTGGGGTGGACTATTAACAGGGGGGCGGCGCTCCATGCAGCGGACAACCGGTCGATGACTTCCGCTGTCACGCCCGGCTGGTCTCCCAGGATGATCATAATACCCGGCGGCTCAGGAGTAATGGAATCAAGGCCTACGATCATCGAGGACGACATCCCGCGTTCGGGCGTGGGATTGACCGCAAGCCTAAACCGGGAATCACTCACGAACGGCGTCAGTGCATCTGCTATCGGCCCGCGGTCCTGCCCTATTACCGTTACCACCATGTCCAGGTCCGAACGGAGCGCCTGTTTCACGACCTTACAAAGAAGGAGTTCTCCCTGGACGCGTATCAGGGCCTTGGGAAAACCCATGCGGGTGGACATCCCAGCGGCGAGCACCATTGCGGCCGGACGAGGTTTCAAAACCGACCTACGTCGAAGCGGGGCGGTTTTCCGGCGACCCGGCTCCGTCCATGCCGATCAGCTTCACGAATTCTCCTTTATCGATCGTCTCCACTTCGAGCAGCCGATCGGCAACCTTGTGCAGGAGTTCTTCGTGCTCTCTCAGGGTGGCTTCAGCTTCCTCCATCCTCGAACCGACGATGGATCTGACCTCGTCGTCGATCATCTTAACGGTTTCCTCGCTGAGCTCTCTGGCGTACTGAAATCCCGGAGCCGCCAGGAAAGGATTGGGGGCCGCCTGGTAGTTGACCTCACCGAGCCGATCGTTCATTCCATATAGAGCCACCATGCTTCGGGCAATTTCAGTGGCCCTTTGCAAGTCGTTGCGGGCCCCTGTGGTGACGTCCCCGAACACGATTTTTTCGGCGGCTCGTCCTCCAAGCAGGGTATCGATTTTCTCGAGCAACTCCTTCTTGGACATTAAGTACCGATCTTCCGTAGGCAACTGCATGGTGAAGCCGAGCGCACCAATGCCTCTGGGAACGATCGATATCTTGTGGACGGGCTCGGCACTGGTACGGAACGCAGCCACCAAGGCGTGGCCCGTTTCATGATAGGCCACAATTTTTCGCTCCGACTCGTTCATGACTCGGTTTTTCTTTTCCAAGCCCGCAACGATGCGGTCCAGCGCCTCTTCAAAGTCCCGGGTCGTTATGGCCGGGGCATCACGTCGCGCGGCCAGCAGTGCCGCCTCGTTCACAAGATTGGCGAGCTCGGCTCCGGTGAATCCGGGCGTGCGGCGTGCCTGGATTTCCAGGTCCACATCGTCCGCCATGGTCGTGGGTTTCGCGTGAACCTTGAGTATGGCCAGCCTCCCGATAAGGTCCGGTCGGTCCACCAGGACTTGTCGGTCGAATCTGCCCGGTCTCAAGAGCGCAGGGTCAAGTATCTCGGGCCGGTTGGTTGCGGCCAGGATCACCACTCCGTTGTTGGCCTGGAAGCCGTCCATTTCGGCAAGCAGTTGATTGAGCGTCTGTTCGCGCTCATCGTGCCCGGCAATTGCGCCGGCGCCCCTGGCTTTTCCAAGAGCGTCCAATTCGTCGATGAATACTAGGCATGGGGCTTTGCTGTTAGCCTGCTCAAACAGGTCGCGAACGCGCGCAGCCCCCAGTCCGACGAACATCTCGATGAAATCCGAACCCGTTATGGAAAAGAAAGGCACACTCGCCTCTCCGGCCACCGCCTTTGCCAGCAAGGTCTTACCGGTCCCCGGAGGCCCGACCAGGAGTACGCCCTTCGGTATCTTGGCCCCAAGGCGCGTGAAGCGTTCGGGTGACTTGAGGAATTCCAGCACTTCTTGGAGTTCCTGTTTTGCTTCGTCTTGACCCGCGACATCTTCAAAGGTAACCCCGACATCTGTTTGAGCCACGATCCGCGCCTTGTTCTTGCCGAGTGTCATTATGCCGGAGCCCTGCCCCAATTTCTTCATGGCATAGAACCACACGCCGACAAATACCACGGCGGGAAGAATCCAGGAGAGCAAGGTCGCGATAAAGGTGTTTTCGTTCTCGGCTATTATTTCGACGCGGTTGTTTTCCAAGAAAGGGAGCAAATCGCGATCGTCCAAACGGGGCGTAACGTAAACCAAGTTGGGGAAGAGCGGTTCCTTCTGTTGTTCCTGCACCTTTTCAAATCCTTTGAGGAACTTCATCGAAACCACTACCGAGTGAATCTTTCCGTCAGCAACATGCTTCTTGAATTGGGAATATGAGACGGTCTGCACCTTGGGCGAAAGCCACGTCTGTAGTACGGCGAAAACAGCTACCGCAAGAACCACATAGAAAATCGAAAAGGAAGTCTTGCTGTTTAGCTGTTTGAAATCAGGCATCCCTTGATCCCTCCAGTCCTCCTGAATTCCGATCCGACGGGTCACGCCCCCCGCTGGTTCGCGGTTCGGCCGGGCGGCGTCCTCGCGGAGCCGGTCTCTTCCATTGCCAGAACCGTGCCCCCGCGGCCGGGAAAGTAACGGCGTCCATGCCAGTCGATGTGGTGTCTAAAGACTGAGCGACCCACGACCCATGCGCTCAAGAAAATACACGGAACAAAAGCGTACATCCACCGGAAAAAGTTGACGCGAAATCCGGCCGTGCGCCATAGAGCCCCGGCCGTCATCAGTAACAACCCCAGACCGACAAACGAGGGAACGGCCGAGTCCCAACTCGTAAGGCCGAGGGGGCATAGCAAGGCGACCGTCACGAACGAGACCGTAACCGCGGCGGAGATGTTCAGCGCAAATACTACGGTGGCCGCCCACACACCGGGGTTGGTAAACTTCGGAAAGAGAATCTGGCGATCAAGATAGGACATAAACCCGGAAATCGTTTGACCGCGGACCGGGGATACGAGCAAATAGCGTGGGTCCATTCGCAACTTGATCCCGGCGTTCTCCAGCACATTTCCGAGGACAAGGTCGTCCACAACGGTGTCGGACCATGCCCGGACCACGCCAAGCCTTTCGAAGAGGGCCCTACGAATGACGGTAGCCCCCCCCCACGGCTTAGGCTTCATGATGGCGAGCAATAGTAGTAACGACGCATATATGGCTTGACAAAGGCCCCCGATGGTTTCAGGGACGGGCGTGAAGGCTCGTAGGGTACTAATTGCCTCCACTTCGCCTGTTGAAACGGGTTTGGTAAAATTGGACAGCCAGCCGGGGGGAGCGCAGTTGGTACTGTCGCAGAAAACCAAGACGTCGACATCGGCGGAGACGCTCTTGAATCCCTGGATGAGTCCGTGATTCTTTTGCGCGCATCCGACCGACCGACCGCTCACTACCTTTCGGGCTCTCCCGCTGCTTGAACACAGTTCATCTATCAGATTGTTCGCCGGGTCATCCAAGGTATCCACGATGAAGGTTACCAGATAGTCGGGGTGATCCTGGTCCAGGAGGGATTGAAGGGCCTCGCGCTGCTCCGGGAAAGCCCCGGTCACGGGCACCAGCACATGTATGCGGCCGGTGGGCGTATCTTCGGCTCCCGCGGTTCGATCTCGTACCGTCGGTCTCAGCTTCACCGCTCCGGCTATTACGACGATGAAAAGTAAGCTCAGCGTTACTACTTCCCAAAGGCCTACAGCGTAGCCCACGGAGTCGATCACCACGGCGTCCCCCCTCTTGGGTCGACCGGCTGCGGTTCGCCGTGCGGATAGACGGGTTCGCACGAGGCGTACCCCGGACTCATCGGGGCGATGGGATTTTCACGCAGGACCGCACCATTGATGAAGCAGCAAAGGAATAGGAGGTTCCGGTTTGTATGCTCGTCCCACATGAAGCCTCACGCCGGAAATGGGCTTACCGGGCTGGGGCCTACATACTCATGCACCAAGTAGCGGAGGACATTGCCGGGGACCTTACCGGGGCCCTCCAGACCCGCGACCGGCCGCCGTGGTTCGGCGTGAGAGGGGCTCATCAGTTCGTTACCGTAATCCTGACTTCGCAAGACATGCCTTCCCTCACCGCGCCGTCAACGTCATCCAGGGCGAATTCGACGTCATAGTCGGCGGGAACCAGTACATCCGGGTTCCTACTGATCCAGGGAATGCGCGCAACCCTGCACTGATATTTCTTATTCTTGTTCTTATCTTCCAGGCTCTTCAGCGCGTCGAATTCCACCGTTCCTCGATCGCCCTGCTTGAGTTTCACCATTTCGAGTTCATGCACCTTGCAGCGCACTACCACGCCATGAAGGGGCGCCACGATTATCGCCTTGCAGCCGGCCGGAATTTCCGATCCTACTCTGAAAAGAGGGTCGATCCAGAAGATCCTGCCGTGAAAGGGCGCCTTAAGAAAGGCCTTGTTTATGGGTACGTCCGTATCCCTGTAGGGTCGCTTCGTCCTCCATTCCAGAAGCGACATATTGCGATCCTCGTTACCTCTTTGAAATTCAAGGTCCTTTTTGTACTTTGCCAATTGCTGGTTAAGCTGACCCAAGCGCGAATCGGTTACGCCCATGTCCTGCTGGAGCGACTCGAGTCGCGATTCGGCTTTATCAAGTGCATCCTGCGTAGCCATGCCCTTGGACACGAGGATCCGCGTATCCTCCACCTCTTTCTTGGTCTGATCCACCTGCAGCTTCTTGGTGGGGATGGTGTACTTGACCGTCTGGTCAATGGTTGTTTCTTGGTCTTGAACCTGTCTGTCGTAAGTCAATACGGTGCTTGGGTAGAGCATCGTATTGATCTGAACCATGGTTGGACGGTCCATTTCGTATTCGGCAAGCACCTGGTCTTTTTCAACAATTTGCCCTTCCTCAACCAGTACTTGGCTTACCTGCCCCGCATACCAGGCCGTGACGTCGCGTTTGAAGAGAGCGAAACTCTTTCCTCGCAAAATAATGTCCGCCTCGGATTTGGCATCCGCTATCTGCGGTACTATGGCCGCCTTTGCCGGTGGTGGACTGGATACGGCGCTCTTCGGGGAATGAGTCAAGGCGACGATAACAAGAGACGCAACGGCAACCACTGCGGCAAGCAGGACCCCGCAAGCCTTGGTCTTCGGTACCTTTTTATCAGAGCCCGATTCTTGCATTGTACTTATTCATACCTCCGGCGACAGTGGCAAGGTCGATCATGGCCGACACCCGCTCCTGGAGGACATCCATGTACGATAGATTGTTCTGAGCGGTTTGAATGCGTGCCGTGAGATAATCGGAAAAGCTGAGCGCCCCTGATTTGTACGACAGGAACGCCCGTTCTTCCTGAAGTTCGGCCACATTGAGCTGCTCCTTCTGGAGTGCTTCCTTTTCCGACGCCATATCCAGTCGCGTTTTCAGCGTGCGATATTCATTATACAGTCGTCGAGACAGTTCGTGGCGGTCCATTTTCGCCTTGAACGCCAGCATTTTCTGCCTCTTGATCTCTCGAACCCGAAAGAACCCGTCCCAAATGGTGTAGTTCAACCCTAACGACATGTTCAAACCGGACGATCTGTCGACTTGGTTGGCCAGGGTTTCCATGAAGAATAGCGGCTGGGGAACCAGATTCACATATGCACCGGTAACCGTGTTGGATTGCACCTGCTCTCTCTTCGCCTGAATCTTCAATTGCAGGTTATTTCCCTGAATATCGGAGAAAGCGATAAGCCCGGAATTAAAACCGCCCAGTATCTGGTTCGGAGCGTCTCGTATATCAAGAGGCAGATAGAAGTCCGGCTGGTAGCCGATCATCGTCTTAAGTTCCCTTACGGCCGTCTCCTTCCTCGTTTCAAGACCCTTGAGGCGCAACTCCTCACTACGCAGTTGTATCTTGGCGACCCGGTCGGAGATGTCGTCGCTCTTGCCACGATCCTTAAGGGTTTCCACATAGTCGATACGCTTGCGATATAGTGCTATGGCCTCTTTCTGAACCCTTACGGCATTCTCCACGCAGTGGATCTCATAAAAGAGTTTGGCTATCCGGGCGATACCTTCGGTGATCTTGTGCTCATGGGTGATCCTGGCTATATCCACCAGGATTTCCTGGCTTTTTATTTTCAGGAGCGTGAGGTACGGGTTCCAGGCCCCCATGTATATCCTTACGCTGAAAGGAGATGACTCAACGCCTTGGCCGCCGGTCCTTGCAAGGTAGTAAAGCGTTTGTATGCCGAACGAGGGGACCAGTTCGGAGTGAGCGTCCTTTAGGCTCGTAGACTGAATCTGAATGTCAAGGCGACTTTTTATAAGATGTTCCGAATGGACCAGCGCATGGCGGACGCAAGTGGCGAAATCGAAGTACCCGTACGTACCGGCTCCTCCGGGAGAAGTGTCCGCGGCCTGAACGACCGCCGTGGTGCAAAGGCCCCAGGCCAGAACAGCCGACACCATTCCGTAGATCAAAGCCCTACCCGTGTTTCGACGGCGGACCACTATGCCGAAACAATCTGAGAGGCTCCGAGAGTCCGTCTTCGGTGAGTTGGCCACGAATTTTCCACACCTCATGTCTCTCTTTATGCTTACTTGAGAGACCTAACACAACGCATTGCAAATGTTAAACAAACAGACTAGGGCGCCATGACAAACGTCTTGCGAAGTATATCCAAATGGATTTCAAATGTCAACGGCGTTTTCCAAGCGAATGGAGCCTTCATATGGCCCTGGGGCGACATCGGGCTCGTTGGACGTTACGCCGGAGCGGGCCGCCGGTTACGGCCATCAGAACCGGAGCGCTCATATCGCGCTGATGATTCCCCACGGTCGGCAGCCCACTTGACATATCCGGGAGTGCGAATATCCGCCCCGGACGGAAAGTCCGGTCGGGCTTTCAAACGATGTTCCGCGTACCGATCCCCATCTGTCGGTACCGTCGCGTCCTCGCTCTCCGTGGATCCCAATAGTGCCTGCTTTGGAGATCCGTGCAAAGGAATCCAGTTTCTTCACGCACCATTAGGCCGCTTTGGGCGGGTTCCGCCGAAGACCGCAGAGCGGGGGTTCAAGTGCGCCGATTACGACACGCGCGTTCAAGCCGGCAATAACTTGACAATTATCAGGGACAAGACATACATGTTGGAGTGCATGCTTGCCCGCATTGATCGTCCATTTGAATATTTCAACCTTCGAGCTTGGTGACGCACTACCATGGAATGCACGTATAACGGCCTTTTCAGAGATCCCTGCGTTGTGACCGTATCCCGGGAAGGGCCTGTGTTGACGGATTCAGGATTTTTCGGACCGCCGCAAACCGTCCATACCGGTATCGACTCGACCGGCTACAAACTCGGGAGTCGCAGGACGCGGTGGCGCGTCGCATTGTTGTTGATGATTCAACTCCTTTTTCTTCTGCCGGATCCGGAGAAATGTCCGGCCGGGGAAGCAGCGGTCGGAGGTGAGGGGTTTGCGGCAGGCCGGATGGACCCACGGGCCAAGCATTCCATGCTTGAAGGGCGATTCGGCTACCTTTGGGGATGGAATGAAGTTCGCTTCAGAGATGGAGACAACGGCCTCATCCGACCCTCAAGGAGGCTTGTTACCATAAGCGGGCCGGTTTTCGAGGCGGACGGCGAGACATTTGTTCGACGAGACGTATCCTTGCGGCTTCAGGGGTCGATCAACCTGCCGACCACAAGTCGGGACCTTTGGCGCCTAGGCTCCTTGGACTCTACGTGGGATACGGAAGCGAGAATTATCAGGGGCGACATATCGGGGGCTTACCATTTCGGGCCGATCAGCATGCCCTATAGCGCGGGGCTCGTCGCGGGATACCGGTATTATAACCTTGTGAACAAGAGCGACGCCCAGGGGTTGTTCGGAGGTTCGTTCACGGATAATACACACGTGCATATACCATATTTCGGTATCTGCTATTCCCACACGGACTTCGGCGGTTCTTTGGTCAGGCTGGATGTTCTGGTCTCGCCGCTTACCATGGCGACTATGGATTGGGATGGTTCATCGGCGGGACCCTCATCAAGGGTCGACGGCCATTCCATAATGGGCACGCTGGGGGAGGTCGGCTTCCGGTGGTCGACGGCGATTACACAAAATATCCTGGCCGGGGCGTTCGCAAAATATACCTTCATGGATCTTTCCGGCGGGGCTACCGTAGAGACGACCGGCAGATCCACTCGTTTTTCGCTCGACGGATCGAGTCATCTTTTTATCGTCGGCGGCTCCACGACCTTTACATTTTAGACTCCGACGCCGTCCCCCTGAAGTAATACTTGATATTTTGCCGCATTTCGTTATACTGTGAGGTGAAAACCTTTCAGGAGAAAATTCATGTTATCGAGAATCACCGCGGCGGCGGTATGCGCTGCGTTTCTCGTTTTGCAGGCCTCCGGCGCCTCGGCGGTGGGCGTTTACACTCCCGGCAAGGAGCAGTGCAATTGCTCCCCGATGGTTGCACGCGGAGTCTACCCCGACACCTTGAATCTTTTGCATGAGGCCTTTGTTTTCCCGTCAATCAACAACACCATCGACAGGATCGCCGTTGAAGTGAAGAGCTTGATTTCACAGTTCAGCCTTGCCTCTGCGGGGAGAATGCCCGCCACCAAAGCGAAGACGGACGTCCCTTTAGACAAGCCTAGAACCAAGGCGGCCGTGGACAAGGGCGTCATCAAGAAAACGGACAAGAAAGCGCAGGAGAAGAAGCCCCCCGACAAGAAGCCGATCGCGAACAAGTCGAAGGAGAAGAAGCCGGGGGAGAAGAAGCTGAAGCCGCCCGCCAAGGCTCTATGACCAGCCTTCCACGACGTACAGGGGGGTCTTGGCTGAAAGGCCCTTCAGTCGTCTTGCTCCGATTGCGGAGACGCGGAAGCGATGTTTCTGTTTTGTCCGGGCGTACGTTTCCGGACCGATAAGCACCTGATCCGGATCCGCTGCACGCGATATACGCGCCGCCAAGTTCACCGTGTGTCCCAGGACCGTATACTCCATTCTCTCGTCGGACCCGAAATTCCCCACTATGACTTGACCGGTATTGATCCCGTAACGGACCCGGAACCGATACTCGGGGGACAGTCGCTCCATGGATTCCCGGAGTTTTTCGCGGATGAGCAAAGCTGCGCGGATTGCTCTTTCCGGTGCGTCCTCCTGAGGGAGGGGGGCCCCGAAGATGGCCATGGCTCCGTCCCCTATGAATTTGTCCAAAGTGCCCTGTTCCCGGAACACGACATCGTTGACGATTTTGAAAAAGAAGTTCAGCACGTGCTGCAACCGGAGTGGATTTCCGGATTCACAAAGGGACGTGAAACCGACAATGTCGCAGAAAAAGATGGTGGCCACGGTCTCTTTTACTTCCAGGTCCGCATCACCTCTAAGTATCAGATCCACCACCTGGCTCGCGTGAAAGCGGCCCAGGTTCTGCTTTATGACTGCCTGCTTCACCGCCTCCCGTCCTAGTTCTTCCGTAAGCTTCCAACGCTGAATGGCGAGTGCGGTTTGGTGCCCTACAGCCGTTAGAAGGTCCAGGTCCTCCGACTGATAGCCTCCGACCACGTCCAATTTGTCCACATACAGCACCCCGAGCATCGCGCGGTCTTCCCATATCGGCGCGGCCATAACGGACCTGATCCCGTCTATTATGACGCTCTCGCCCATCTCGAATCTCGGATCCTCCAGCGCGTTGTCCGTGAGTACCGCCACCCTATCGTTTATGATGCGTTGAATAATCGTATGACTGATGGCTCTGTAATTGCCTTGGCTTTCGGTGGAGCGTTGTTTGCGTACGGTGGGAACACCGTCCTTTTCTATGAGCAATACGGTAGCCTGGGATGGAGAAAAGATCTCGAACAATTCATCCATAATGTAATTCAGTATTTCATCCAGGTCCTTGGTCGTGACGAACTGCTCGGTAATCCTATAAAGCGTCAACAAGTTACGATTGAGTCGTTCCCGTCTCACCTTGGTCGGCACGCGCTCTATCGCCCCCGTTGTCTCGGAAATGTAATCGCTCACCATACCTATGGGCTTCACCACCCGCTCGGTTTCATCTTTGTGGACAAACGGCTCGAATTCATGCGCCTCGCTGAACTCAAGCGTTCTGGTCCGCAACAGACCGTTCACCGACGAGTCCTCTTCGAGTAGGCTGAAGATCAACCGAAAAGGCCCAACCTGAATTACATCTCCGTGCTTCACTCTTCGCCGATTCTTGATGCGTCTCCCATTGACCCATGTGCCGTTGCGGCTCTGGAGATCCTTCACGAGGAACCGTTTGTCCTCCTTGAAGATTACGCAATGATTCCGCGAAACCATACTATCCAGGAGCCGGAGCTCGCATTTTTCCTGACGGCCGACCACCGTACGCATCCCGAAGAACTCCTGCTCTATCCGTTTGCCGTCGGGTCGAACTATGGTTAGGTTAAAGGCCGGATTCTGTGAAGCATGCATGACTTGCGCCTTGCTCAATACGAAAAGGAGATCGGTTGGGAAACTCGGCCGCCGGGCTTATCCCCGAGGAGTCTCTCGTCGGCATGTGCCGTAAGCATGTTGCATTCATCCGTTGTTGTGAAGCTTGGCGTTACGGTAGTAGGTGTGAGGTGCCCAGGCACGGTGTTTCTCGAATGAACGTCCATATAAGGCCCGGATTCATCAAACCCGGGCGTGTCGGTCCGCTTGCGGAACAAGCATTACTCCTCACCCCAGGCTGACGAATTCCATCAGTCTGTTCAGCGTCCTTCGGGCCTCATCACTGATGGCTATGATTTCGAATCCGGAGACATAGTACCCCTGAGGGCTTTCCTTCCGGCTCCATTTGCACTGCGCCTCAAAGTGCAGAGGGGAACTCTTTATGTAATCCGACACCTGCACGATGATGGTCTTGGTGGAGTTGACCTCGACATTTACCCCGAACAGTTGCACCCCTTTTTCGGCAATATCTTGCACTAGGCCTAGGAATCGTCTCGTGTGCGCGTCGTAGGCCGGTATCTTGAACAATATGTATCGCCGCTTGAATCGTCTTCGATTCTCCCAAGAATCGACTGAATTATCTTCACTCATGATCTGCTCCTGGATTGCCAAAACAGAGGCACCGACTCATTCCCTCCGGACCCGCCGGCACCGATACCGGGGGCCTTTGCTGCGGCGATCCAAGTCATCGGGGCCGCACCGACCCGATCACACGGTTACATTAATTTCGTGGCGGAAGCGCCGCGAGTAACCTTTTTTGAGGCCGGTTTTTGGGGTCTGGATTTTTCGGCCGTCTTGAACGTATTGTCCAGTATACGATTCACGGAGCGGTTAACCAGGAACCTGAACGACCGAATCAGGTTCTCGGGATCCTCCACGCTGCCGAGTTTTTTTGCGAGGGAATAGCCTGCCTTGATAATGGTCTTGGCCTGGGCTTCAACCATTATCGAAAAGGCCTCCGCGTCCCTCACCGCCAACTGCCC
>JAZDOF010000975.1:0-2678 GCA_043799015.1 Pseudomonadota bacterium
GACATTCAAGGATCGTGAACGCTTGTCATCGGACCCGGTTCATGCTTGAATCGGAGCCTATGCACCGTTTCCACGTCCCTTCGTGTCTTAGTGACTTTGTGGTTTGATTCTCCGGGTGCAACGAATAGGTCGCCGAGAACGGTTTCCCGTCCGGAAGCGGCCGCCTCATACCCGTACGGCGTTGCGGCTCACCGAACTGTCTTGATTATTTGCTGATTCCCGCGACGATCCACGCATTTCTTCACCGTAACTCTTTCACCCCGACGGTTCACGTACTCCTTTATTATCCAACAACGTCGATGGTGGTCTCTGTGGCCGTAATGCCCGCCGGGGCGGCCATATTCATAGTGTTGGTAATAGCCTTGAGCCCACGCGGTATCCGCCGGGAAGCTTCCAAGCACAACCACCGCCGAAATCAGCATTCCAAACAGAACAGTCGACGTTTTCATGTCCCCATTCCTTAGAATTCGGATCTTCCGAGGTGTTCGGTATTGAGCCCTCGCATAGATAGTTCGCAAGAAAAGCCCCAAGTCTGACAAGACACGGGCCTGCGGTTGCTCCGCGCCGCCGCATGCGAGGTGGGCCGCGTCTTAAGGATAACCCTTGTCTAAGCGCAGGGCAACCCGGCCCCGGTCGTGGGCGTTATTTTCGCGTCCCCGCATTGCCCCGGTCGTAGGCCTCACACCGTACGCGGTGGGCAGCTTTGTCTTGACAGACGTGACCACGCCTTGCTATGCAGGATGAGTATATCTTTTTTCCGTAACCCGGCAAAGCCGGCGGCAGCTCTTTTCCTTAGACAAAAGGAGGCGGGAATGAAGCGTTCAGCGACATACGTGGTCGTTGTCCTGGCGATGGCGTGCCTAATCTGTGGGCCGGCCATCGCCCAGCAGGCAAAGGGCACTCCCATTAAGGTGGGTGTTGTGCTTCCGTTGACCGGCGAGCAAGCAAAGTTCGGTGAAATCGAACGAAACTCCTTCCTTATGGCTTTGGATGAGGTGAACAAGTCGGGCGGAATCAACGGAAGGCCGGTGGACCTCGTCATCGAAGACGACACGGGAAAACCGGACATTGGGAGATCGGCAGTCGAAAAACTCATCTCCCAGGACAAGGTTGTGATGATCACAGGGGGATATTCGTCTTCCGTGACGTTTGCCATGTGCGCGGTGGCTCAACAGAGAAAGGTGCCTTTCTTGGTCACGACAGGATCGGCGGACAAGATCACCGAGCAGAACTGGGACCATGTCTTCAGGCTGAACCCGCCGGTAAGCGAGTATCCGAAGGCCCTGCACTTATTCCTCAAAGAGGTGGTTAAGCCCCAATCGGTAGCCGTGTTGTATGAAAACACGCTGTTCGGTCAGTCGGGTTCCAAGGAGTTCGCGCAGGAGTGCGAAAGCATCGGACTCAAAGTGCTGCTTAGGGAAGGATATGAAGCCGGCGCGGTGGATTTCAAGCCCCTCTTGACGAAGGTCAGGGGGGCCAAGCCGGATTTTGTATATATGATATCTTATGTTATGGACGCAGCCCTTCTTATGAGGCAATCCAAAGAGCTGGACTTCAATCCGAAACTTTTTGTGGGCGGAGGAGCGGGATTCACTCTTCCCGAGTTTGCCAAGAACGCCGGCGAAGCTTGTGAATACGTTTTCTCGGCGGATCTGTGGGCGCCTTCCCTTCCTTACTCGGGCGCCAAGGATTATTTTGACAAGTACCAGGAAAAATTCAAGTCGCCCACCGAGTATCACGGTGCGGAGGCTTATGCATCCATGCAGGTAGTGGCCGACTCGCTGAAGAGGTCGAAGGACATGACGCCGGCAGCCATTCTGGAGGCTTTGGCGGCCACCGACGTGAACACGGTTTTCGGACCGGTGAAGTTCATCGCATACGGAAAGAAGAAGCAGCAGAACTCCCTCCCCACCTATCTGGTTCAATGGCAGAAAGGTGCATTGGAGACCGTCTGGCCCAAGGAAGTCGCTACCAAACCTTTCTTGTACCCTGTGCCGGAATGGTCGAAGAGGAAATAGTGCGGGAGACTGAAACGGATGGTTGCCGGCCTTTATCGGCCGGTCCATCTTCCGCGCGGATCAAGATATATTTACGGGCTTTTTTCGAGTTCCATCGAGTGGGACTCAGCGCGGCGGACACCTACACGGTTTTGACGGTACAGGGCCGGATTGATCGTGCAGGAACGGCGGTCGAACAGGCACATGGAAGGTCCTACAGGCTGGGACGCCGGCAGCGGAACCGCCTAGTTCACGCCCCCCAACCCCGGCAAGGTCTTCGGGTGCCGGAAGGGGGCATTTCCCAGCCATATTCCAAATCTTTATCCCAAGGGCAGGTCCGAGATAGATGGAAGGAATACTGCAATCCGTTGTCGCCGGGATCCTCAAAGGGGGACTGTACGCCCTGATCGGAATCGGGATGACCCTCATTATGGGGGTCATGGGCATCATCAATCTTGCACACGGCCAGTTGATGATGCTGTCCATGTACCTGACCTACGTCGTGTTTCATTATTTCGGTATAGACCCGTATTTTGTCCTCCTGATCAGCATGCCGACGTTGTTTGTCGTCGGTATGATTATTCAGAAGGTATTGTTGAATCCGCTGATAAAAACGGACTCAATCTTGCCGGAGAACCAAGTGCTGATGACCGTGGGCGTAGGCATGGTGCTCACTGAGAT
>JAZDOF010000585.1:0-2031 GCA_043799015.1 Pseudomonadota bacterium
CGCAGAGCGTAAAGATCGGCACGGAATCTGCCCTCTTTCAAATCCACGAGATTGTAAGTGTAACTCGCCGACGCGGAAAAATGGGGTTTAACGGTGAGAATCCCCGTGAACTGGCTGCTGGTTTTTCTGCCGTCGTAGAATCCCCCTCTTGAAAAGCTAACGGAGCCCGCCAAAAGCTTGCTGAGGTCGGAGCTGTAATCCAGCCTGAACTCATTGAAGTAATAATCTCCAACCGGGATGTTGACTCCCTTTCGTATTCGGAAAGGGTCCAGCAAGCGGTCGAACTGTGGGTTGTGGCTGGCTTCAAGAGTGCTGCCGTCGCGAAACAAGATCAACATCCCGTAATACTGGTTCTTGGTGAGCGTGGTGTTACGACGATCCGTGAAGTACTTGATGCCCACGTGCGGATAGAACTCGCGGAAGAAGCCGTTTCCTTTGGGGCGCAACTTTGTGCCGAAGTTCGATTCATAATTTCGAACGCCCGTGCGGGGAACGAAGCCGACCTCGGGCCTGAAGTTCTCTCCGATGTCGGCAAATATCGCCTTCGCAAGCCAGAAACCATCGTCCCATGCTGCCGAGAACTTGGTCTCGTAGTTCTTGTTTTGTGCCCCCGGACTTTGAGTGCCGGCCCAATAGGAGTTAATCTTCAGGCGATGTAAGAACTGGAGATTGATATCTACCCCGTACGAACGGTTGTAATCGTCCGGGTTTCCGCCTTGCCGGTTTATGAAAATCACACCGACGTCGGAGCGCGCAAACAGGTCGCGGCGGACCCTTGCGACCGTGAAGTTGTTGGATGGGATCGCTCCGAGTTCATCCTCGAGTTCATCCTGTTGGATGTTGAGCAGGCCGAGGCTGAAATGGCTGGCACGCCCCGAAAGCCGGGCGCCACCGCGCAAAGGCAAAGGTTTTCCGCCGGCCGACAGGCCGATGCGTCGGCTGTAGAAAAGCTGGGTTTCTTCACTGCGCGTGCCACGCTCGCTCGGGACATCCCCGAACTGGAACATGCCGGCATTTTCCAGAAAGAAGTCCCGCTTCTCCGCATAGAAAAGGCTGAAGCGTGTAAGGTTGATCTGCTGAGTGTCAACTTCGACCTGGGAGAAATCTGTGTTGTAGGTCAAGTCAAGCGTTAACCCTTCGCTCACCCTATGCTTGCCGTCGATTCCGACTTTGAGTTTCGCATGATCGTCCTTTGTGCCCCCGGATTCCGTCCGTGTGAAATCGGCGGTAGCGAAAGGCTTGATCCTGAAGTTGCGGCCGGCGGATACCTCCGCGTCGAGGCCCAGGATGTCGCCATAAAAGGAAGCACGGCTTACACTGAACCGCCGTGGAATGAGGTTCCAGTAACCTTCCTCGTTCTTGCGGCGGATTCGGCGCTTAAACTCGATCCCCATCGAGTGGTCGCCGTGCGATTTAAGCCCAAGCGTCTTGAACGGGATGGCATATTCACAGCTCCATCCGTCAGGCTGGATTCGCACGCCAACATACCAGATGCCGTCCCAGTTGAGGTTCGCGTAGGTGCTGTCGCCGATTGCCTGCAGATCCCTCTGGGCGCCGCCGGGGTTGGTGAAGAAAGTGAAGACGTTGCGGTGGTCGTGGAGGGGGTCGATGCCGACGCCGAGAGCGTCGGTTTCCTGCGAATCAAAGTCATATTTGAGGTCGTTGGTAACGATTCCACTGGGTTGAGAGTCGTAGCAGTAGATCCCCACGTAAAGGTTTTTGTCGTCGAAGAGAACGCGGACCTCCGTCCGCTCGGTCATCGGTTGGCCTTCGTGCGGGTCCGACTGAACAAAATCTGTCGCTAGTTCCGCCAAGGCCCACTCGGCCTCGTCCAGCCGGCCGTCCAAGGTTGGGGGATGATCCGTCCGTCGGGCCGTAATAGTCCTGGGGATGGCAGGTGCAGCCATCGTCAGGGTTAGTCCAGCGGAAAACCACAAAGAGCATGCAGCAACCAAGGGCCAGCCTGGTTTTCTCATAGACAAAAAACCACACATCCAAGAATTGGAAGAATTCTTGAGACCTGTGACGGGA
>JAZDOF010000592.1:0-2769 GCA_043799015.1 Pseudomonadota bacterium
TCTTCGGGCGTTTTGAGAGTCCCGTGTGCTGCCGGTTGCCACCATCGCGGTTGCCGCGGCCGGCGGTGAATCGTACCTTAACGTCATCGTGTCTGAGGAGCCTTGCGTCCTAATTCAAGTGAGGTAGGGTCACTCTGTACGCTTACCGTAACGTCGGCGGTTGCCGCTCTCTCATAAGATGCCGCCGGGCACCGAAGACGAGAGTCGCCGGCTCAATCATCAAACTAGGGCGAGATCAATGAGTGTAGGAAATGTTCTTCGACGAAGCGCCTTCAACTATCCCGACAAACCGGCTTTGGTTTTCGGAAGTCAACGGATCGGTTATGCCGAGCTCAATCGACGCGTCAACAGCGTCGCAAACAGCCTTATAGATAAGGGTCTCCGGAAGGGGGACAGAGTAGCGGTGCTGCTTCACAACCGCCCCGAATTCATTGAGGCATATTTTGCCTGCGCCAAATCGGGCGGTGTCTTTGTGCCCATAAACAATCTTCTGAAGAAAAAGGAGCTGATGCAGATATTTGACTACATCAGACCCCGCTTTCTAATTTTTGACGCGGACTTCAGCGAGGTCGTTCGGTCCTGCCGCCCCGACATGAAATACCTTGAATTCCCGGTCGTACTCGACGGCGAACATGCCGACAGTCTTTCATACGCTCGACTGGTCGATGAAGGGTCCGATTCCGAACCGCCGGTAGATGTATCGTTCGATGATTTGATATCCATATTTCTCACTTCCGGGACCACGGGCCGTCCCAAGGGCGCCGTCCGCAAGCACCGCCACGATCTTATCAACATGATGAGCTGTGCGATAGAACTGGGGATCCGGCGCGAAGACCGGACACTGCTCATCTTTCCTTTCTATCATGTGACGTTTGCGGACAATTTGCGTCACATTCTCATGGCGAACACCATAGTCATCAGACGGGAAGGGGCCTTTAACTCTAGGGAAATACTGGATATCCTATCCGCTGAGGGTATTACGACGTGCCAGTTCGTGCCGACTATGATAAACGCCATGCTTCAAGTTGAGGATGTGGATAAATACGATCTTAGTCGTTTCAGGTTGCTCATATACGCCGCGTCTCCCATGCCGGTGGAATTGCTGAAAAGGGCTATGAAGAAATTCAATTGCGGCTTCTTTCAGCTCTATGGTCAGACGGAAACCGGACCGCTTACCACCGCATTGCGACCCGAGGATCACCTGTTGGAAGGATCCGACGCTCAGATGGCCAGGTTGGCCTCGGCCGGAAGGCCTGTGGTGGACTATGAGTTGAGGATAGTTTACGACGACGGGACCGATGTCCCCGTCGGAGACGTTGGGGAAATCATAGTGCGCAGCGAAGCCATGACCGGCGGGTACTGGGAGCTCCCCGAGGAGACCGCGCGGACCATTAAGGACGGGTGGTTGTACACCGGCGATTTCGGCAAGTTCGACGAGGAAGGGTATGTGTACATCGTGGATCGGAAACACGATATGATTATCAGCGGCGGTAAAAACATCTATCCTCGAGAAATAGAGGAAGTAATCTATATGCACGAGGGGGTTTTGGAAGCTGCGGTAATCGGTATTCCCGACGACTACTGGGGAGAATCCGTTAAGGCGTTTGTCGTGCTCAAAGAAGGAAGGACGGCTACCGAAGGGGACATCATTAACCTGTGCAAGGAAAACATCGCGAGCTACAAGAAGCCGAAATCGGTGGAATTTGTGGAGCAGCTCCCTAAGAGCCCGTCCGGCAAGATCCTCAAGCGCGTGATACGAGAAAACTACGGAAGTCGAACCTAGGCTGGATCCCAAGGCCCAGGGTTGACAAAGGAGCCGTTAGATACGACTCTAAGTGAATGAAACAAAACGATACTGCAAAGAGACCCGGTGAACACGTTCGGCGACATGCTTCGTCCCGGATGCCGATCGGGGACTTAGGCCAAGAGGTGGAGGCAAGATGAAACACCAGATTACATTTACGGTAAACGGGGACGAATACTCAGTGGCGGTGGACCCCTGGCGGACTCTCAACGAGATGCTCCGTGAAGACCTCAATCTGACGGGGACCAAGCTCGGCTGCGGCACGGGTGATTGTGGAGCCTGCGCTGTCATGGTGGACGGCCGGACGGTGAGTTCATGTCTGACCCTGGCGGTTTCCGTTGACGGAAAGAACGTGAGGACGGTGGAAGGTCTTGCGCCTTCCGGTGAAGAGCTTCACCCCATACAGGACGCCTTCGTGAAGACAGGGGCCATTCAATGCGGTTTCTGCACGTCGGGCATGGAAATGTCGGCTTTGAATTTGCTGACCCACAATCCCTCCCCCAGTGAGAAGGAAATAAGGGCTGGCCTTTCCGGGCACCTTTGCAGGTGTACGGGATACAACCAGATTGTTGAGGCCGTTTCGGTTGCGGCCGAGACAATGAGAAAAGGCGAATCGGAAGAGGTGGGCCGATGAGACTGCCGAAGTTCGACTATTTTGTTCCCAAGACGCTGGAAGCGGCCCTGACGCTGCTGGCGGAACACGGGGAAGGGGCTCACTTGGTGGCCGGCGGCACGGACTTGGTGGTGAAGATGATCCACGGTCGTCTTACACCCAAGGCCGTCATAGCACTGCCGGCCGTAGAAGGGATGACCGGAATCCGATTCGACGCCGACAAGGGGCTGGTAATCGGCGCCGGCGCCAAGCTTGCCGAAGTGGCATCCAGTCCCGAAGTAATCTCTAATTACCCCGCTCTTGCCCATGCCGTTCAGTGTATGGCGAACGTCGAAGTTCGTAACATGGGGAC
>JAZDOF010000618.1:0-3050 GCA_043799015.1 Pseudomonadota bacterium
TGTTCCCGCTTTCCGATTTCCCCTGCAACGGCATCCCTGAAGATGGCCGACAGGCTTCCCAGGCGATCTCGTCGCAGCTCGATCTTTTCGGCGAGATCGTCCGGTACCGACAGGTTGTATTTTTTTGACATTGCGCCTCCATTACCCTCTTACTCATATATGACGATCATACGCATCTAATGTTTCAATACGCCTAATATAACTTCGGGCGCCTTGTTTCAATTCGGACTTGATCCCTTGAGGACCCGTTCTTTTTCGTTGACACTGCAAAGGACCCGAGGCCATACTTAAGTGAGTCTACGAGTCCCCATATCTCTATTCAAAGCGAATCGGGCCCCCCTTACTCCCGTATTTTGTCGGTTGCCGCGGGAACCCCTAGGGAGGGCGGGTATCGGTAGGAAATCACGGGGGCCGTGTCAGGGGAGGGAAGCCGGCATTGCATGATCCTGAGATCTAGTGTGGTCCCCCCGACGGGACATAAGCCGCCGGGCGTGCTGACCGCCTCCGAGCCGTATGCCGGTTGATTCCGTTTATTCAATTCTTTCAGAAGCGGTAAGCAAACCCCGTCAGGACCCGAACCCCAGGGGGAGCCCATGGCAACGGACGAGAAGGTGTTGCGGAAGGACGATCCGATACCCGATTCGGGGATGGATTCGTCCCGTGTCGAAGGCCGCGAAGAATGGATGCAATTGGAAAAGCGAGTCGTCTGGAATGTCGATGTTGAGGCGTTTGCCGAAGACGTCCAAACCGAGTCGTCAGCGCCGGCCGGCGGCCAAGAAGGTACGGGGCCCGGCGAGGCACAATCGCCCCAGGCCGGAACGGACGTGGCGCTACCCGGATTGGACTTTCAAGTCGTGATCCAAGGGGACGCGCTCGACCAGGTCGTCGATGCTCCAAACGAGGAATCGCCGGGCTCGGGGGAAGTCGTCGAGACTTTTCATGAAAACGGCAATCTCTCCGAAAGGACCGTCTTCAATGAAAACGGGCAGGCCATTGAGCGTTCGGTTTTCGACGATGACGGGCAGGTATCCTCCAGGACCGTCTCCGTATACGGAGATGATGGGGAACTTGTGGCCGAGACGGTCAGGACTTATGGGGAAGACGGGCTTCCGGCTCAAGAGACGGCAGCGACGTACGGGCCCGAGGGCGAGATAAGGACCCAGAGCGTCACGACGTACGACGACGAGGGTCGCATCGAGGAGATAACCGTTTCAACCCATCGTGATGACGGCGAAATAATCGGGCGCACGGTTCTTGACGACGACGGCCGCATCATGGAACACACCGCTTACGATGAAAACGGGGAACCCACCGTCCGCACCGTTTCCAATTACGATGAAAACGGCAAGTTCATAGGGGAAACGGTCCGGATTTTCGGGTCGAACGGACAAGTGTCCGGGGCATCCACCATCGTTTTCGGGCAGGACGGGGTGACCGTGAGTTATACCGTGTCCGCGCCGGAGGAGCCGGTTGATGAAGCCGGCGGCTCTGTGGACGACGGACCCGAAGAGTCCTCCCCCGGCACATCCGATGACGCTGCGGACCGGGAGCATTCCGCCCGGGACGGTAACGGCGCGACCGAAGAGGAAGCGACTTCCGACACCGGAGACGCCGAAGCCCTCGTCATGGGTGCCGACTCCGATGGTTCCGGTCAGGATTCAAGCGGTCCTGAAGAGCTTCCCAACGAGTTCGACCCCGGTATGTACGACGCGGACGTCACGGAAACGGATGCCGCCGGAAACCCCATTCATGTGGACTACTACGACCCGGAGACCGGTAGCCTCGCCGCGTGGGCGGACACCACGCAGAACGACGACGGCACATGGACCCGTACCGTTTACGAGGTGGCCAATACGGACGAATCGGGCATGATGACCTACAACGTTCGCCAAATCGAACAAATGGACGGTCCCGGCCCTGATGCCCGCGTCTTTGAAATGGAGGTGTATGAAGTCACCGACGAGGGGTACTCGGTCAACGGTGAAGGCTGGGAAATCCAGGAGAATGGCGAGGTGGTGCATTGGAGTCAGCAGGAAGGCCCGACGTGCGTCATCTACACCACCATCAACGTCATCGAGTCGATTACCGGGGAGCAACTGGACGAGGACGCGAGGGTTCAGGACGCCCAAGAGAATGGGTACTACGACCCTGAAACCGGTACCACGACCACATATGCCGTGGCGGCACTGAGCGACGCAGGCTTCCAAAACGTTCACGAAGAAAGCGATATCAGTCAACAAGAACTCAAGACCATGCTTGACGACGGTAAGGTAGTACTGGCCGGTATCGACGCGAATGAGATTTGGGGGCCGAACGGAGGTTATCTCGGTGAAGGCGACCCCCTGGCAAGCCCTAACGAGGAAGGGGGCGCCGCCAATCACATGTTGTGGATTCGCGGCTATGAAATGGACGCGAACGGGAATATCACCGGCGTCATACTGAGTGATTCCGGTGGACCGGACGGTATGAACGTTACGGTACCGTGGGCACACTTCGCCGCGGCCTGGGCGGACTCGGGAAATTACGCCGTAGTAGCCGAAGCCCCTCCGGGTGATTCGTGGCACAACGATGTGCCGACATCCGAACAGCATGTGCCGGCCGATGCGACTACCGAACCCGAACCCACGGTTGAACCCTCCACTGAACCCGAACCCGCAATCGAACCGGCCAATGAGCCTGAACCGACGGTTGAACCACAGGTGGAGCCCGCTGTCGAACCCGAACCTACCGTTGAACCCTCCGCTGAGCCCGAACCCGCAATCGAACCGGCCAATGAGCCTGAACCCGCGGTTGAACCACAGGTGGAACCTGCTGTCGAACCCGAACCTACCGTTGAGCCTACGGTTGAGCCCACCACCGGACCCGAGATCTTTGGGCCTCGTCCGCCCGTCATCCCTCCGCTACCCCCCGGCCCCCCTGATCCATACGCGCCCGATCCGAGCTTGCCCGTAGACATACCAGGGCTGGTGGACAAGTTTGTCGACGCGTTCGTCCGTATGGCGGACGACATATCATTGGATACCGATGGTCGAACCGTAGAAGTAGGTTCC
>JAZDOF010000631.1:0-2678 GCA_043799015.1 Pseudomonadota bacterium
GCCCGAATGGCCGTGATAATACAGGAAATGATACCAGCCGAGGCTTCCGGAGTTCTTTTCTGCGTCGATCCATTGATGAGACAGGGCAGGCACATACACGTAGAGATCACTGCCGGATTGGGTGAAGCCATAGTCTCCGGGAAAGTAAGGGGGCATACCTACCGGGTGGATCGTGAAAACCCGGATCTGATATCACGTGATTCAGATGTCGATCTGATTGACTCCGGCACCTTAAAGGAACTTTGCAGCACGGCCCTGGCTGTGGAAGAGGACCTGGGCTCTCCCCAGGACATGGAATTCGCCGTCCTGGAGAGGAGGATCTACTGGCTTCAAACGCGTCCCATGACTTGGGCACATGAACCGAATACGGAGGAAATCGATGAGCCGGGGAAGCCGTCTCTTCTGGACAAAATGATCAAGCCCTTTATAGACGAACGATATGCGATTGCTCCTCGACCCTTGGATAATCTCGTATTTACCAGATTGGTCGGCGGGCACATTTATGCAATCAGGGACTGCGGCGGAATCATAACGCCGGAGGACGAGGACGCCTTCCGCAAGAAGCTCTGGCACCAAGCCTATAGGCTTCCGCGGGTGCGTCGACGCTGGTTGGCTCTTCCTCTGAGCGTGTATCGTCTGTTCCAATATCTTGGTACGGACTTACGGCAATGGTGGGATGGGGGCCCTCGGGCAGCGCTCGGCCGAATCTCGTCGCACGAAGACCTTCGGCCGTACAGCCCCGAAGACTTGCTTGGCCTAGCCGAAGAGATTCTCCGTGTTTGGGAAGATTTACTGAATCGAAGACTTACAGCGGCGGGCTGCATCAGGGCGGACGCATGGCTGAGGTACATGGTGACTCTTGCCGTGGGACCCCGAAAGAGCGGCGAAGTGATGGCGGGCCTTATGTCGGGAAGGGAGAACCCGACTTTTGTTCTGAATCAAGAGCTGTGGGAGCTTTCCCGTCTGGCTCGGGAGCATCCTTCCGTGTTGTCGGCAGTGCGCGAGTTGTCCCCTGAACGACTGGAAACGACGGCAAAGGGACGGGAGTTTCTTGAAGCTTTTCGACGCTTCATGGAGAAGTATGGGCATCGAGAAGGATCATGCTGGTATATCACAACACCAACCTGGCGGCATGATCCAATGCAGGTTTGGGGGCTTCTCGCCGGCATGGTCGAGGCCGATGACAGGACCGGTCGTCCCGAAACGGTTCGAAACCGTCGCCAGGCCCATGTAACGCTTGTGGAGAAACGCCTGAGGCTGGTTCCGGGGCTCGCGCTTCTTTTCAAATGGCTTCTTTCGCGTTTGTGCGCACTGCATGAATTTCGAGAAAACAGCCATTTCGATCTGACTCGGCCGCTGGCTTGTCTCCAGGATATCTTCGCGGAATGCGCTCGGCGGCTCAAAGCCGAGGATCTTCTGGAGCTGGAGGAAGATATCGGATATCTCACGTACGAAGAAGTTCGGTGTTGGCTAACGGGAAATCCACCTCGGCCCGACCAAGCTTGGGCTCTGATCGACCGTCGTCGCGCCGTCTATCGGGTAGTCAACGCTCGTTGGCAGGAGGAGCGTTTCGGAAACGCTCAGCGGGCCGACGAGCTTAAGGGCATCGCAGCCGGCCCCGGAGTGGCTCGTGGTAAGGTGAGAATCATCCGCGGCGAGCATGAATTCGGAAGATTTCAAGCGCGGGAGATAATCGTGAGCCCTTACACGAACCCTGCATGGACCCCTCTTTTCGCGACGACGACCGCAGTCGTCACGGAGACCGGCGGCGTGTCTTCCCATGCCGCCATCGTAGCCCGCGAATACGGAATACCCGCTGTAATGTCAGTCCCGGGAGCTACCCGCGTGCTGAAAGACGGGCAGGATGTCCTGGTAGATGGAAACAAGGGAATCGTTTACCGGTTAGGGGAACAGGGGATTTCGGACCCATATCCGCGTGAGCCGGCGTGACATGAATGAAACCATACTGAAGGCATTGCCTCTGAGCCCGACCAGGTCGAACTGACCGAAGCTCAGCAACGACAGCTTGAACGGAGGTTGGCAGCTCATACGACCACTCCCGAGGATGTCGTCCTCTGGGGGGAGGTCAAAGCCCAGGCTTTGGCAACAGTCCGGCCATAAGCCTCCGGGTAGTCCTACGGCCGGAAGCGCGGACAGAGTTTGACCAAGCGTTCGACTGGTATGAACGGCAACGGCCCGGCCTTGGTTTGCAGTTCGTTGCTCAGGTTCAGGAGGTCCTCGACCGGATCAGCTCCAAGCCGGAGTTGTACGCTTCGTGGTTTGGTCTTTCCGGATTCATGAGTCGTTCCCGGTGAGGTTACCCACAGATGCCTATCCGGGCACAGATTCAACCGCGTGCCGGCCGCTCCGTTGAGGGTTGAGGGCCTCCCAACGGCATATTGCCGCGAGGGCTTCCCGGCCGTCGGCAGAGGAAAGGAGGCCGTGGACCAACTGACGGTCACGGGCGGCACGACCGACAACGCCCAGCAAGCGAACATGCAGGTCGGGGTCCGCCTTTGGGGTCAGAATCAAGAAGCCCAATTCCACGGGTCTGTCCGCCGGCGAGTCCGAGATCCCCTGCTTGGCTATTCCCAGGGCGATCAGCGGTCCGACCGCGGCGTTCAGCCGCACATGAGGGAAAGCGACGCCTTCGTTGAAGAAGGTTGAGGATTCCGTTT
>JAZDOF010000641.1:0-2190 GCA_043799015.1 Pseudomonadota bacterium
AACATTCGGCGTACCGGTCCCAGAAGGCCGAGGGGGTCGTCGTCCACTACATAGCGATTGCCCAGTCGCACGTGGGACAATTGCGCGCAAGGCACTCGAAGATATCGGCAGACCTCGACAAAGGCAAGCTTGGGGCCGTTGTCCACGGCATCGAAGAAGACCACATCCGGACGCGTTTTCTCCAGAGTCTCAAACGCGTAATCAAGCGCGCCCGAGACGTAACGTCGAATCTTCTCTCCGTCGTAACTGCAATCGGATAGGTACGAAGGTGGGACGCGAGACCAGTGAATCAACCCCGCGCCGATTTCACGATCCGCGGTTACTATCCTGCGGAGCATCGCAGGCCCCAACATGGACTCATAGCGTTCCAAGCGGTCGGGCTCGCATGGCTTGTTTAGCCAAAGCGGCTCAAGCTCATTCAAGTAATCTACGCCTTTAATGCCGAAATTTCCACCTTGAGTCGCCCTTTGGAAGAGATCCCGAGGCAACATGCTCAGCACACGGCATTCGAAGTCCGGAACACGCCGCCTTAATTCCCGGGCCACTGCAAGAGGCAATTGATTGAACCCTTTGGCTAAGAGTAAGAAGACCCTCACAAGGAACCCCTCATGCGAATGCTTTTTCAGAGCGCTCGGATGACCCTGAGGCTTGATCGTTCACCACTATGGAACTGGAATTAACCACAAAGACACGAAGGCACAAAGAGATCAACTGCTAATGATCTTCACGAACATTAGGGCCGATCCGGTTCCTTGATTCGAGGTCGGACGCCGATTGAGGGTAAGCATACGTTCATGCGTTATTTCAACTTCTTCGTGTGTTGGTACCTTTGTGGTTTGATTTTCCGGGGTCCGCGAGCCGTCGCGCCGAACGTTCATCCGGAGGCTTTCATTTCTCGCCGTGGGGTTCGGCCTCCAATCTCTTGATAAGCATTTCCCGGATATGGATCAGGTCCGGAGCCATGGCGACGAATACGAGGAATTGGCTGAGTCTACTCGGATTGCGTCTCATCATTCCGTAGAGATTCTTCCAAAAGCGCCGACGCGAAGGAGCAAGGATCCCCTGCCACACTATCAGAATCAGACCCCCTCTAATGTCTCTCCAGAGCATACGGGGCGAGAATCGGGCTTTTGAACGGTCGGAGGTCACGCGCTCCCCTCTTGCCTTTGCCATCGCTCTTCTCGTGGGCCGCATGTTGATGAAATAACGATAAACGCGATCCAAATAACGGTTTGGTTCGTACAGATAGTCCCACGTACGCACGAACTCCTCGAATACCTCGCGTCGCGGACGCGTGGATTCGAAATTCATCCGATCTCCGGCGAGATAATCACTGCTTATTTCTTTGGTCAGGAGCCGTCCTTCCTCTTCAAGCCTTTTCCAAAGCTTCGACCCCGGAAGGGCTACGAGAAGGTTCAACATGACCGCGGGGATACCGGTTTCTTCAACCAGGGAGCATATCCTCTTATCAACGCCGGGTTTCTCCCCGTCGAACCCGATGATGAAACTCCCTTCAACCGTCAAACCGTTTTTGTTGATGTTGGCGATGGATTCCTTCAGCGGCCGCTGGACGTTTTGACGTTTGTTCGCCAGCCTCAACACATCCTCGTCCGGAGATTCTATCCCGACGAATACGGGTCCGAAGTTGGCTTTCGTCATCAGGTCGATCATTTCCAGATCGTGTCCGAGGTTCACCGATGCCTGGCATTGCAATCCGAATGGAAAACCCCTTGCCTCCTGCCACTGAATGATTCGCTCAAGAAGGGCCTTTGCGTGCTTCTTGTTCCCTATGAAATTGTCGTCGGTGACAAATACCGGGCCTGAATAGCCGAGACGGTGAATGGTTTCGAATTCCTCGAGAACCTGATCCGGGTGCTTGTACCTCGGAATAGAACCGTACAGATGGACAATGTCGCAGAACTCGCAATCGAAGGGACATCCCCGTGAGGACTGAACCACTTGGAATTGATAATCCTCGAATCGGATCAGATCGTAGCGTGGGATGGGAGATGTGGACATGTCGGCTTTTTCATCGCCGCGGAAAACACCATGGGTCGCGCCTCGTTCCAATGCCCTCAGAAATGGGGAGATCGAACACTCCCCTTCTCCCAGAACCAGGAAATCAGCTCCGGCCGCAGACAACTCATCCGGAACCGAAGTGGGGTACGGACCGCCGACTACGACAGGTTT
>JAZDOF010000655.1:0-2748 GCA_043799015.1 Pseudomonadota bacterium
ATGCGGAGATGGCCAAGCGCTTGTGGAAAAACACAGGGCCATCTTCGGATGCGACGAAAGCAGAAGAATATTCCGAAAAAGCTGGAACCCTTTTCAGCGAGTTGGGCCTCGAACACGATCTGGAGGATCTCAAGTCGGTAATGGACCGAAAGGGTGTTGAGCTTCCTGAGGTCTGAATCACGTTTAAAACGGCAAGAGAGTGACGGGGAGTCACACATGCAAGGGACAATCGGGGAATTCCTGCTCGACTGTGAGAGCATGGACTTCGGCGAACGGGAGCTTTCCAACATGGAAAGAGCCTTCTACCGGCGGTTCGGCAACGAAATCGTTTCACTTTGCAGATCGCTGCCCAGGTCGGCCCAAACCGACGCGATTCTGTTTCTCATGCGGTATTCAAGGTCGAAACTCGGCGAGGAGCCGGATTTCTTTGCGCACTATTATCCGCCCATATGGTCCATCCTTTACCGGCTCAGTCATGAGAAGGATCTCCCCAGGGAACGATTGACCGAAGGGGATGTGACCGATGCCGTGACAGCCCAATCCATGGCCATGTTCCTTCACTCTCTGGACGATCATCTCGTCGACGGGCAGGTATCCGTTACCCCGTTGACCCTGCTCTTGCGAAGCCGGGCGTGGACGGTCATGAACAATGCGGCCCATAATTTGGCCGGCCGTGTTCCTGCGGGCGAGGAAACCGTTCGGCGCTTCCTCGATGACTACTATTCCGGTTTTCAAGATTCGGAAGAACCCAACTCTCTCGACGGCTACTGCGATCTCTTCAGACGGCAGATGGCCATTGTCATGATCGCTCCCGTTCTGCTGTCCATGAAAATGACGGGTAACTCGGATTTCGCGAGAGACATTGAGATTGCCTTTGGTTCATTCGGCATTGCCTGGCGCCTTCTCGACGATATCAGGGACATCCGCGAGGATATGGAAAAAGGGGCAAGATCTTCCGTCTATCTCTGCCTACCTGAAAGACTTCGGATTCTCTGGAAGAACGGCACCGAGATTATCCTTAACCATATGGTTGAAAGTCGTATTGTCGACGACATCAAGGAGAGGATATGCACTGAGTTGGACAAGGCTGCGTGTCTTGTGGAGGTTCACAAGATGACGGGTCTTGCAGGGGAATTCCGTTGCCTTGCCCAGCCACTCAAGAACCGCCTCAATTCCCGGATAGAAGACAATGGAAGACTCGGAATCGCGTCGACTTCAGAGCGATAGCCTCAGCGTTGAGGTAACTACCCGTTGCAACAGCTCGTGCCCGCACTGCTGTGTCCGTGCCCGCGGGACGCGGGGTGAAAGTCTTTCCCCCGATCTGGTCAAGACAGTGGTCCTGGAGGGGTACGAAGCGGGTTACCGTAACCTTCACATCACGGGCGGCGAACCGCTCATGTGGTCAGGTTTGCCGGAGATTCTCGATTATGCCTTTGCCATGGGGTATGAGAAAGCCTTCTTGAATACCAATGGGACACTCCTCACAGCTGAAGTCGGTGGGAATCTTGCCGCCTACGATAGTCTTGCGGTTTCAGTGAGCCTTCAGGGGCCCAAACGGCTTCATGACCTTATGCGGGGGACCGGATCGTACGAGCGGGCCGTGCAGGGCATACACAATGCACTCAACGCAGGTCTTCCCGTTCACATATTTACCACGGTCGGTAAGACCATCCTGCCGGACCTGCCGCGCTTCGCGGAAGAACTCTTCACCACTTTCCCCCACATACGGCAGCTTAACTTCATACAACTCATCCGGGTGCCGGGCGATGTGTTCGACCTCTCGGCGGAGGTTCTCAGCCCCGATGACTTTCTCAGACTGGTCAAGATGGTTGCGCTTCTCAACCTTTACGGTTTGAAGACGGACATATTGAACAATCCCCTGGCCGTAGTCGCTTCAAGAGTCCTGAACATGCCCTGGTTATTTCCATCCCGGCCTTTGTACGGGCCGGGAAGCATTATGGTCGCCGCGGATTTGCGCATCACGCTCGCACACTCCACAACGGATCACTTGGGTACGTATGAACCCGGCTCTCTTCAACGCATCCTGATGTCGGATGAATACCATCGGGCCGTTTCGGACGACTTAGTGACTTGTGGGGATTGCATCAATTCTCACCTTTGCAGGACGGAGGGAATGACGAGGCCTTCCGACCGGTACAGGGACATGCGCCCGCACATTCCTTACTGCAAGAGGGTACTGGCCGAGGCGAAGTCATGCGGGTGACTCGTCCTTGGGCGGACGCGACAAGTGTGCGGAGGGACGGGGCCGAATGGTTCACGTGACGAACGCAACCTTTTCGCACCCGATCCGCTTGATTCCACGCTGCTCGGGAGAGCGGCCTCAGCCGACCAGAGAAAGGGAGACGAAATGGCGAACGGAAATTTCTTGGATTTCATCGAGAAGGCAAGCGAGGACCAAGGACTTCGCGAAGATCTCCTCAACGAGCTTCACAAGGAAGGAGTGACCCCGGAGAGCCTATTGGCGTTTTTTGTAGGCAAGGGGTACGACGGCGTGAGTCGGGCGGACTGCGTGAAGCTGTTGGGGATTGCAGAGAAGGGCAACCTCAAGGAAGCATTCGACGCGGGAGTAAAGTATTAGGAGGGTGCTCGAAGAATCCGTTTACCGGATGTTGTTTAACGGTTCCGGGATAATTTGCGCCTTCCGTGCGCAGCCCTCAGGAATTCCCGGAGGCCCTGATCGATCAAGGTTCAAGGCCGCACCGGCGTTACCGGTCCGCACGGTTTCAT
>JAZDOF010000979.1:0-2391 GCA_043799015.1 Pseudomonadota bacterium
CATCAACGACGTACAAGAACCGGTCATGAGGACGATAGCGTCCGGCACCATGCCGTTCATGGAGTGCGGGGCGGAGCCGATTCTCAAACGGGTGCTGAAAAAAGGCATGCTGGGTTTCTCCTCAAATCCGGCGGACCTCAAGGGGGTTCCTACCATAATCATAACAATAGGGACCCCTGTGGACGAATACCTTAATCCGGTGGTCGAGGGCATCAAGAAGTTGATGGATGACTGCCTTTCGCATCTTTCCGATGACCAGCTCATAATCTTTCGATCCACCCTCAGTCCCGGGGCCGTTAACTGGATCAGCGATTACCTGGCCTCCCACAACATGCACCCCCTTTTGGCCTATTGCCCGGAGCGGATCGTTCAAGGCCGAGCCATTGAGGAATTGGACAAGCTCCCGCAAATCGTCAGCGGGGTCAATTCCGCTTCAGAGAAAGCAGCCGCGAGATTCTTTTCCATCATAGCCCCTTCAATAGTCCGAATGTCACCATTGGAGGCCGAATACGCGAAGCTATTCTGTAACGCGTATCGCTATATCCAGTTTGCGGCTACCAACCAATTCTTCGTCATGGCAAATTCAGCCGGAGTTGACTACGGAAGAGTCCTCGCGGGGATAAAGCAGGATTATCCTCGCATAGCGGACTTGCCGGGGCCTGGGTTCGCCGCCGGACCTTGCCTGTACAAAGATACCGTCCAACTCCTTGCCGCTTCCAACAACAAGTTTTTCCTGGGCCACACCGCGGTATTGGCCAACGAGGGGCTCATAAACTACATCCTGGAACGAATGGAGAAACGATGGGACCTTTCGACCCAAGTGGTGGGGCTCCTGGGTATGGCCTTCAAGGCAAACGTGGACGATACGCGGTCATCCTTGAGCTACAAACTCAAGCGACTCCTGAATCTGCGTTCCGCGGCCGTGCTCACGACCGACCCCCACGTCACGACGGACGGGGGGTTGCTCCCACTCGATAGAGTGCTCCAAGACAGCGATATTTTAGTTCTCTGTGTTCCCCACGATGAGTACCGCTCCATCGACCCCCGGGACAAACCGGTGGTGGATGTCTGGGGCTTCCTGGGCAACGGGTGCCTGACATGACGGACTCAATTCCTCCTTGTGATTCGCCGGGTTCCGGGAATACCGAATACATCCTCCCCGGCTTCATTCACATGGATTGAGCGGTAGCCGATGCGAACAAACTTGGAACAATGTCGAATCGGCGTCGTGGGTATCGGCTTCGGAGCACACGCCCATGTTCCGGCGTTTCGCCTGGACAAACGGTGTGTTGTGACGGCCATCGCGGGGAGTACCCCGGAGCGCGCGGCAAGAGTGGCTGAGGGGTCGGCCCTAGCAAGCGCGTACGGCGACTGGCGCGACCTGGTGGACGACGACGATGTGGACGCCATTACCATCGCCGTGCCCCCCGTTTTGCAGCCGACGATTGCCGCGGCCGCGCTCGATCGGGGTAAGGCCGTTTTTTGCGAAAAGCCCTTGGCCGCTTCCCTGACCGAAGCCGTCTCCCTGTGTGATAGGGCAGCCAAGAGCGGGCTGCCGAACATGGTGGACTTCGGTTTCCCGGAACTCCCGGCATGGCGCGAGGCCGCCGCGGCCCTTGCCGAAGGCAAAATCGGCCGGATCAGGCACGCGGTGATAACTTGGCTGGTGGAAACGTACGCCAACAGGAATCGACTTGAGTCCTGGAAGACAACGACAAATAGCGGAGGCGGCGCACTGTACTCTTTCGGTTCTCACGTGCTGAACTACGTGGAGAGCTTCATGGGTCCCGTCGTAGGCCTTTGCGCGAGATTGGACAGGGCCCCCGGGGACCCTCGCAACGGGGACAGCCTGGTGACGATGAGCCTGAAAACCGTTTCCGGAGCCTGTGCTTCAGTTACTCTCGGCACCGACTCCTGCTTCGGGAGCGGACATCGGATCGAGTTCTACGGTGATGAAGGAACGTTGATTTTGAGCAACGCCACTTCCGACCATATGAGAGGATTTCGGCTGTGGGTCTGCACCAGGACCTCGGGTCGCATGGAAGAGATGACGGTGGAGGGATCCGCCTCGACCGAAGGACGGGATGGGAGAATAGCGGCAGTGGCCTTGATCGCTCAGAAGTTCCTGGATTGGATTATCACCGGAAAGGCCGGCAAGCCCGATTTTCAGGACGGACTGAGGGTGCAGCGACTCCTGGATGCGGCGGTCGGATCCCATGTGTCGGGACGGTGGATCGATTTGTGACCCGGAGAACCGGCGGAGTAAAGGCCGGCTAACGACGCATCCGGTCCCGGGCTTGGAAAAAGGGCGACCGCCGACATTGTGGGAAGCGGCGCCTCCATGCGGCGCGCAACTATTACCGGACGGCTGGAGACAATGACATCTAAGAA
>JAZDOF010000688.1:0-4626 GCA_043799015.1 Pseudomonadota bacterium
AGGTAATCGTCCATCAGGACGCGTGTGACGGTTCGGACATGCCACTGGGTGGCTCATAGGATGGAAGAAGCCGTTTTTCCGGACGGTTGCCCATCCCAGCGCCACGAAGATCCGGTAACTTGGGGCGCTGAAGCATTTCCTGAGACGAATCTCGTGCTATTCTCTCTCAGATAACCTGATCTGAGGAAAGGAGACCGAACTATGCTCCCCCCGGAGCATTTCATTGCCTTGCTCAATAAAACCTTTCCAACACTCTGGAGGGATATTGACGCGTGCCGCGCCGAGCACGCAAAATCCTGGCCCGGCTGGTGCTTCGTGCGGAGAGATGAGCTCAACGACATCATGCAGTCGTATGTCACCACTCCCCCAGCCAATGATGATGTACGGTTGAGGGATCAACTGCGCGTCCAACGTGCCGCTGTGCTGGCTCCTTGGCGAGTCTCAAAGAACGTGTACCGGTTTGACCCCGATATCTACAGCACCCTCATCCAGACTTCTCTACGGGGAAACATCCCCATAGAACACCTCTTCAGATTGCCTGAGTGGGCGGTTTACATTGAAACCCCCGGTCTTGACACGTACTTCGGTATATCCGAGGGCTTCGTGGCATCGCTCAACTACTCCCCCAGGACACATGGTCAGGTCAGGTTGACGCTCCTCTCATTCGAAGGTGAGAATTTCTTCCTGGAGTGGCTGCCTCTGAAAGACGGCATGACGATTGAGCAGGCGATGGCTTACGCACTGGAGCTGCGGCAAGCCGATATAGCTAGGGCGAAGCTCTCGCGTCCGAGAAGGGACGTGACCCTCAAAGACGTGACAAGTCATGTATCCAAGCTCATGAACCTTCTCCTCTATATCTGTCAGGTGAACTCCGAGTATTGGGATGTGAGAAGCGCCGACGGCAGCAATAGAATTCCCGGCAACCCGCTACCTACGAAAACCAAGAAAGGACTGCGTTACTTTCCTCCGGACAAACCTACGGTGTGGGAGTGTGGGATGCGTCAAGGCTCTGAGCTTAGACGAGCCATGTCTCAGCAAGCCGAATGGAAAGGCGGTACTCACCGGAGTCCTATTCCTCACACACGGGTGGCCCATTGGCAAACCTACACAGTCGGCAAGGGATCACGAAAAGATCCGACAAAGGGAGAGCGAGTCCTGAAGTGGATACACACCATCTTGGTCAATGCCCGCAAGAGTGAAGCCGGGGTTCCTGTGCTTCGTGATGTAGATCGACGAGAACGGAAGTAAGCGAGCGAATGAGGACGATCACCTGGCTCACGATCCAGCGCGCCCAGGAACTTGTTGGGGAAAGGACAAGTCGCACGATGCTAATGCCAGGATTCGGAAAACGAAAGATGTCGTAGAGAAAAGCTTTTGCGTACAGGATCAGAACATCGAGAGCATCAATTTCACGAAAGGACGGGCCGGCACCGATTAACCGGACCAGGGAGTCGGGCTATCCGGTCCGACAATTGGGAGGAATCAACAGGCCCGGGAAGTGATCTCCCACAAAGAGACGTTACGATGGTTTTGCCGTCGGAGAGCTCGGGAAGAAATGGAATACTCGTAGTAGTAGGCAAGGATCGTTTCGCTCAGATTGCGGCCGTTCAGGAGGTTTTCCGCCGAAGCAAGAAGGTCTCGTTCGGCCACGAGGTTACCGGTCGAGGATCCGTAATCCACATCCCCGATCACAAACTCCTGGAGGCAGTGGATTCCATGAGCTTCGACCACGGTGGGACGGTAAACTCGGTCGGCGAAAAAAGCGACGCCAAAGCCGGCGGAGAAATAAAAAGACCGTGTTGCAACACGACCTAACTATTTGATTCTATTGGTCGGTACGACTGGATTTGAACCAGCGACCCCTGCATCCCGAATGCGATGGGAAGCATCGCAGAAGTACTTGACACAACTGGGAAAAACAGGAGATGTGCTCGATATCATTGCAGATGACACTGTGACCAACTGATATTGACCTTCCTTGAGTTTCCCCTACTTTCGCTTTCGATGGACACCGTTTGGACACCAACCGACGACCTACCCGAATGAACCGGTGACCTCCACCAATGCTTGGTAGTAGGTCGATTCAAGTTCCGCTGTTGACGGACTGGTTCAGGCCTCTTCAACACCGCAACGTTGCGGTGTTGGTTTTCTCGAGACCCCCTCCGGACTCAATCCACTATTGACTTCCCTCCCAATCCCGCTAACCTGGGCGCGATGGTATCGAGATCCGGATAAACGGCAATTGTAAGGTTACCGAGGAGACCGGCTCATGAGCGATGAGATCCTGATGGAGATAATCGAAAAGGTCGATCTGTTGACTCCCGAGGAGAGAGGTCGGCTGGTCTCGGCCATGGCGGAAAGGGACCTTATTCCCGCTGCCGAAACGTCGGAGTCCTCGGTCAAATGGTTGGACCTCATTGGAATGCTTTCGTATCCTGCCTGCGGGGAGGACGCTCAGACCCACATATCCAAGTCTCGGCGGGAAGCGGGTGAAAAACGCTTGGCGTTTTGACCGGTGACGTGAGATGAGCGGTCTACCGGAAGGGGTTTATCGCATTTTCTTGGACTCGGCCCCGGTAATATACCTGTTGGCCCCATGAAGGAGCAGCGACATGGTCAAGTCGGGCATGAAGAAGAAGAGCGAGGAGATCCGCCGGGACATCAAGAGCGGATTTGATGATGATGCCATAATGACCAAGCACGGTATCTCACAAGAGGAACTGAAAGCCGTGTACCGGCAAATCGTCGAAGACCGTTACAGGATCCGGGAGGAAGGACCCACAGCGCCTGCCGGTACCGGTGCACCCACAACCGGCCCGGAACGGGGAATTGTTCCAAAGCTTGATCAAAAAGCCCTGTTGTTTGGGAAGTTCGGTGCCCTGGGCGGAGCTGTCGGGTCGGTAATTTCCGAGGTGTTCAACAGCCCCGCACGGTCGTTTATCGATGTAATAATCAATATCACTGCATTCATGGGGCTAATTGGAGCATGCTTGGCCGTCTCCCTTTTCGTGGCGCAGGACTATTATCAGAGAAAGCCGCGTTTTATGGCTCAGTGGTACAGAGGAATTCTGCCGGGCCTCATTGCCGGCGTTCCGAGCGGCCTGATCGCGCAACTCCTGTATGCCTTCATAGGGCCGACCGAGCTTCTAAGGATCATCTGCTGGTCCATAGCGGGGGCACTATTGGCGCTCTTCATGGCCAAAAAGATCCCGAATCTTGACATAAAGAAGGCGGCCGTCGGCGGCGCTGTCGGGGGAGCAGCCGGGGGCCTCGTATTTATTATAGTTGCGGTGATGGCCTCCGAGGTTTTGGCAAGAATGTTGGGAGGCGCTGCTATCGGATTTTGTATTGGGGTGATGATCGTTGTCACCGAGACCTATACCAGATCGCGGTACCTGGAAGTCTTGTGGTCGGACGGACGACTCACGACTCTTTCCCTGGGGGCACGGCCGATAACGGTGGGGAGTTCTGCCGCATGCGACGTCGTCCATCCCTCTCTGCCTGAAGTCATGGCGAAACTGTGGTGTGATGGTGACGAGGTGAAATACGAAGACCACTCCAGCCGTCAGGTGATCGAACTTGCCGAAGGCGAGAAGGTGGATCTGGGGGACATTTCTATCTCCCAACGACGCGGACAGGCGCTGAGAGCATGGCGATAGATCCGCGGGCCGGCCGCCGGTACCGCTCTGCCGATATTGCCGAGCAGTTCTCTTGGTGTTATGGTTTGAAGACGGCTGCGGCACGAAGCCGTATGCGGTCTTCCACCGTACGGGACCAGAAGGTCATTTCATAATTGTGGTTGCAGGCTCTATGCGCTATCTTTGGGTTGCCGCTTGTGGGCAGCGACTAAAGTTCACAATGGCCGGGGAGAGTATCATGGATATCTCACTCACTGCTGAGCTGGAAGCGTACGTCAACGAGATGGTGCGTTCGGGGAAGTATGGTTCCGCCGGCGAAGTGGTCCGGGAAGCACTCCGAGCGCTCGAAGAAAGCGACCGGCGGCAGGAGCCCGACTTGGCCGACCTCCGGGACAAGGTGGCCATCGGGCTGGAGCAGCTCGATCGTGGTGAGACATGGGACCTGCCTGAGGACATCCGGAAAGCCGTACAGGAGATAGAGGCCCGAGGGCGGCGCCGATTAGGACTCTCGATGGATCCTTGCTCGTGAAGCCGGTTCGCCTCTCAAGTCAAGCCAAGGCCGACCTGGATGATATCTGGCTCCACATTGCTCGCGACGATGAAGGAGCTGCCGGCCGGGTGGTTCGAAAGCTATTGGAAAAGTGTCGGTCGGTTGGTTCCTATCCCGGTCGCGGAACCCCTTGTCCAGAGTTGGCTCCAGGCCTGCGGCGCCTTACGGTGGGCAATTATCTCATCTTCTATCGGGGAACCGACTCCGGACCGGAGGTAGCTAGGATACTTCACGGGGCGCGCGACTTGTTGAAGCTCTTCCGCGAAGGATGAAGGATCAGGAGGGCACGGACTTGATACTTCGGGAAGCCGCATGACGCGCGTCAGTGTTCTTCGAATATTTCATAACCTACGATCGCTGTCTCCGGGCTCAGGCGTCCCCCATCCGCTAATCCAACACCGACATTATTCTCTTAGTGATCCTTCCGCCAAGAGATAC
>JAZDOF010000690.1:0-2303 GCA_043799015.1 Pseudomonadota bacterium
CCAGAACCACCCGACCCAGAAACCGGAAGGACTGATTGAACGGATGGTGCTTGCATCCTCGGAAGAAGGAGACCTTGTCGTTGACCCTTTCGCAGGAAGTGGCACCACACTCCGCGTGTGCCAACAACTGAGCCGCAGAGCCATTGGCATTGAGATCAATCCTGACTATGTCACAATGACCAAGGACCGCCTAGGTGCAACCTTCTCAGGTTTTGACAGCGTTGACCCGCGGATGGAACGAGTCCCCCGGGATCTCCGTCGAGCCGATGTCCGAGAGGAATATCTCAAGAACCATAAAGAATGGTTCCTAAGTCATCATAAGAATGCAGTGAAGAAATTCGAGGATTCTGTGTCAGCGATGTACGGACTTCCGAATAAGGAGCCGTCGAAACAATTGATGTTGCTTGAAGAGAGGAAGAAATACGAGCCCAACAAAGCCAGCGACAGCGATGAGGAATAGCGCGCCGCTTCGCTCTGCGCCATCCATCGCGCGTCATGACAGACGTTAGCCCCAAAAGAGAGGAAAATACCATGCCAAATTCGTCCAAGAGCAGGAAGGCCACTGAAGAGGCGGCAACCGACCAGCACAAAATGATCGGTGTTGTTGCTGACCAGGCATCCGAGAAAACGCCTCCGCATACCACTCATCCGGATGCCCAATGGTTCGGAAAGGCTGGGCTGGGCCTGTTCATTCACTGGGGTATTTCAAGTGTGGTTGGCCGTATTGACTTGTCCTGGGGGATGATGGCGGATACGCCGTGGGACTCGGATCGGGCTAACCGCAACAAAGTTACGCCAGAAGAATACTTCGACCTTGCGAAGCGGTTCAATCCTGAAAGGTATGACCCTTCCAAGTGGCTCAGGGCCGCGGCCGCGGCCGGTTTCAGGTACGCGGTGATGACCACTCGGCACCATGACGGCTACGCGATGTGGCCGAGCGAGTACGGCAGGTTTGGGGTCAGGCAGTATCTTGGCGGCCGCGATTTGGTGAAGCCCTTTATTGAGGCGTGTCGGGATGCAGGGCTGAAGGCAGGGATTTACTATTCGCCCCCGGACTGGTATTATCATCGTACGTATATGTCGTTTCACTATGGGAGTGGTGGGGATGCCCGTTTTCCCGGCCGGAAGCATTACGGCCTCCGGCACGAGCCGATCGCCGAATTGCCTCCCGAACCGGAAGGGTTCGACGAAGAGTACCGGGCCTATGCGCGCGGTCAGATTGTGGAGTTGTTGACCGGCTATGGCAAACTTGACCTGCTTTTCTTCGACGGTGGGCCGGCCGTCATCTCGCTCGCTGAAATCCGTTCCTTCCAGCCAGGTATGGTTGTCAATCCTCGGATGCATGGGCACGGTGACTACGAGACCCCTGAGTGCAGCCGGCCCGACACACGCCCCAAGGGCTGGTGGGAACGCTGTGACATCTGGAATATAGGTGGATGGGGCTATGCGGGCGAAGGCTATAGGCCCACTGCCGATATGCTCACCATCCTGGCGGAAACTCGAGCTTGGGGTGGGAATCTTCTGATCAACTGTGCGCCGCGGCCTACCGGTGAAATGCCTGATTTGTACTACGCTCGCCTCTCTGAGCTGAAGGCGTGGTTTGAACACAGCGGTGAAGCCGTGTTCGATAGCGATGGTGGCCCCTGGCCGGAGCAAAGCAACCTACCGGTGACCGTCCGGGCGAACACCTGGTATCTCCATTTCACCACGGCAGAGGTCCAAGATGCTTGTGTGGCAGACGTAGAGAAACCTCTGGAAGTGAAGCTCCTGCGCACAGGTGAAGCCGTGCCGTTCAGGTACAAAGAGCGCCAACTGACTGTATCCTTACCGCAGTCTATGCGGACCGGTCTGGATGACATAGTGGCAGTAACCTGGCGTTGATATGGATGTTAAGTAGTTTTTAGTTTGTTCTTATTATTTTTTGTAAGCGATTTGCTATCAGTTATCAGTTGACGGCTGATAGCTTTTCGTTCATTTTTACACGTGCATTCCAAAGATTATTTAAGGAAATCCTATGAACAAAGCCGACTTAGCAAAACAGATAAAAGCCGCCTCCTTCCTGACCGGAGCGTTCAAGCTGCGGTCGGGGAAGATCAGCTCGTTCTATTGGGACAAGTACCGGTTTGAAAGCGATCCGGCCCTATTGAGCGCGATCGTACACGAGTTGGAGAAACGCTTGCCCGCGTCGTTCGACAAACTGGCTGGCCTGGAATTGGGGGGCGTTCCACTCGCTACGGGACTTTCCCTGAAGACAGGCAAACCGTGTCTATACGTCCGCAAGGCCGCCAAGACCTATGGCACGT
>JAZDOF010000724.1:0-4078 GCA_043799015.1 Pseudomonadota bacterium
GACGGTTTCTTTGTAAACCACTTGCGGCTTGCCGGTGACGACCTCCACATTGTACTCACGTTTGAGCCGGTCGAGGATGATTTCGAGGTGAAGCTCGCCCAGTCCTGATATGAGCATTTGACCGGTATCCTTACTCTCGCTGTAAATGAAGGTAGGATCCTCAATGGATATTTTCTCCAGGCAATCCAAGAGCTTTTCCTGGTCGGCACGGGTCCTGGGCTCAATCGCAATGGAGAGCACCGGAATGTAAGTATCGAGTGATTCCAGGATTATAGGAGCAGACGGATCGGTGAGGGTATCACCCGTCTTGGTCGTCTTGAGGCCGACGGCGAGTGCTATCGCGCCGGCAGGCACGGACTTGACCCGTTCCCGTTTGTTCGCGTGCATGAGGAACAGCCTGGCGACCCTTTCTTTAACGTCTCTGGTGGCATTGTAGACTTCCTTGTCCGCTTCCAGTTCGCCGGAATACACCCTTACGTACGTGGCTTTGCGCCCCTGTTCCATCATCACCTTGAAGGCGAAAGCGCAAAGAGGGGCCTTTGCCTTTGGTTCCCGGATCTCTTCGGCACCTGATATGGGATTGATGCCCTTTACCGGCGGGACATCCGCGGGTGACGGAAGAAAGTCGATGGCAGCGTCGATTACCGGCTGCACCCCTTGGTTTTTCAAGGCGGATCCGCAAAGCACGGGTACCAGCTTGCCGCTTATGGTCCCTATGCGCAGGCCTTTGATGAGGTCCTTTTCGGTCAACGTGTCGGTTTCGAGATACTGTTCGAGGAGGCCCTCATCACACTCCGCGGCCGCTTCCAACATCGCTTTGCGGGTGATTTCCGCTTCCTCGACGAATTCCGAGGGGATGTCCATCACGTTGAGGTGTTCCCCCATGGATTCCTGGTCCCAGGTTATCGCCTGCATACGAATGAGGTCGATCACGCCGAGGAAATCATCCCCACGAAACATGGGAATCTGAATGGGAACCGCATTTGCACCCAAACGGTCTCGTATCATCGATACGGCACGATGGAAGTCCGCGCCTACGCGGTCGAGCTTATTGACGAACGCGATCCGCGGCACATCATAGCGTTCGGCTTGTCGCCATACCGTCTCGGTTTGGGGCTCCACTCCGCCGACGCCGCAAATGACCGCGACCACTCCGTCCAGAACGCGCAGGCATCGCTCAACTTCGATGGTGAAATCCACGTGGCCCGGAGTATCTATGAGATGAAGCTCATGACCCCGCCAAGAGAACGTGGTAGCAGCCGAAGTAATGGTTATTCCACGTTCCTGCTCCTGGGGCATCCAATCCATTGTGGCGGAGCCGTCGTCCACTTCTCCGATCTTATGGATCCTCTTGGCGTAATAAAGGATCCGTTCGGTCAGCGTGGTTTTCCCTGCATCTATGTGCGCGGTTATGCCGATGTTCCTGATTCTAGCGATACTGGTAGCCACGATTGCTCCCACTCATTTCGGAATGTTATCGGATGTCGTGAAGTCTCTCGGAACCTACTATTTTTGCCTCTCACAGCCCGGATGTCAAGCGGTACGAATCGACCCGAGATAATACGTCCCTCTTCCCGCGGCGTTCCAACAGCCGGCGCTTGTCAACCGGCCGGGGCTGTGGCAGACTTCGCCGCGACGACGGCACATCAGGGGGTAAACCGGCACGAGGAGTCCTCGGTGGTCATTCAGAAGAAAATTTGCATGTTGGGCGCCTTTGCGGTGGGCAAGACCAGTCTTGTCAGGAGGTTCGTCAAGAGCCTGTTCGATGACAAGTACCTTACCACCGTGGGGGTCAAGATCGACAAGCGAACGGTACGACTGACCGATAGGGAAGTGATTCTCATGCTGTGGGACCTCGAGGGTCAAGACGCGTACAACAAGTTGCGGACCTCCTACATCAGAGGCACTTCCGGTTATTTATTGATTGCCGACGGCACGCGACGGGAAACCCTGGGCGAAGCGCTCGACCTGCGGACCAAGGTCGAGGCCGAGATAGGTCGTGTTCCATACTTGATCCTTCTGAACAAATCCGATCTCACCGAGTCCTGGGAGCTGGATGCAACCGACGTGCAGCCGCTCTTGGATGCGGACGTCATAGTTCTTCAAACCAGTGCCAAGAGCGGCGAGGGCGTTGAACAAGCTTTTCTCAAACTGACCGAAAAGATGCTGGAACCCAAGACGGGTGCTCATTCGGGCCACGGCTCGAATGCACATGACCAAGCCTGAAAGCTCATCCTGATTCGTTCGATGGGTCAATATGCGGAGATGCCATGAATGAACCGTTCTTGGTGAGCCTTTTACACGCACTGGGTATTTTCGTCGTCGAACGCTCCGGGCCTTCCGGGTTCACCGCCCATGGTGCGGTTCCCACCTTTTGCGAGTGGTTCACCGTACATCCCGATTCCGCCGATCTCGCCACCATCAACTTTGAAGGGTCCGCGTTTCTTACTCACTTTCTCGAGGAGGCCGAGGACTTCTGGATGAATTCCGGAGTAGGGCCGCTTGAATCAGGACCATGGATCGAATCCGACGACAAGCACGGGGATTTCCCTTTGGAAGCCACCGCGCTGTGCCTCGGGGAAAGAAAACTCCTGATCGTCAGATTGCTCGGCCGCGATTTCCTCAGAAGGCGCGAGATGGTGCAAACCGCGAGGGAGAGGCTTCTCCTGCAACGGCGACTCGAGCAATTGGTCAAGGAACGCACCAGGGCCCTTAGTCTAACCCAGGAAGTTACCATCCAAACGCTGGCCGCCTTGGCGGAGACGCGTGATTCAAAGACCGGCGGCCACATAAAACGAACTCAGATGTATGTGAAATTGTTGGCCGAACACCTCCAAGCCCATCCCAAATTCAATGCGTACCTCAGTGACGAAAGTGTGGAGCTATTGTGCAAATCGGCCCCGCTTCACGATATCGGCAAGGTAGGGGCGCCGGACCGCATTCTCCTGAAACCGGGGCTGTTGACGCCGGATGAGTTCGAAGAGATGAAAAAACATGTGACCATCGGCCGAGATGCCCTTGCCGCGGCGGAAGAAAAACTGGGCGGGGATTCTTTCCTGCGAATAGCTGCCGAGATGGCATACACGCATCACGAGAGATGGGACGGGACCGGATATCCCCGCGGACTCAAAGGAGAAGAAATCCCGGTGACCGGAAGGCTCATGGCGGTGGCCGACGTTTACGATGCCCTGATAGACGAGAGAGTGTACAAATCCCGCTTTCCGCACGAGGACGCGACTGCGGTTATTGCCGAGCTCAAGGGAACTCATTTTGATCCGGATGTGGTTGACGCGTTCCTTGAATTGCAGGAGGAGTTCCGACGAACGTCGATGGAATTCGCGGACTCCTACACAATTTAGGGGGCGGGAATAGACCCCCATGGCGATAAGTGGGCTTGGAGCCAAAAAGCCGCACCCGGAGTAACCATTCACTCTTGTGGGGCAGCTTGCCGGCCTGCCGAGATCGCACTAAGAAAATTCGCAGGCTGGAAAGCCTGCGCCACGTTGAGATTGGAATTTCCCGCCCGTAAGTGAATGGTTACCAGCCGGAGCTTTTTTTCTTGGGCCCTGCCCGATATCCTCCATAAGGTAGCTCTTCCACGCTAGCCCGTAAAGAGGGCATTATCCCGAGACCCGTGTACATAGCGGTCAATATAGCGGAGGGGGTCGTCACCCTGACGGTGGCCTGACCGCGGCCTGAAACCGCCTTTCGCCATGAGTTGAAACCCATGGCTATCCATAGGGGCGCCCATGTAGGGCGCCATGAAGGGCTGTTCTCGAATGGTCCCGTACATGCGCACTCATATCCAGAAGGTCGCAATCCCTTCTAATCAAAGCATATCTTTCGGATTTTTTGGAGTCTCACGCGGAGCCGCGGAGGACGCGGAGGTCGCAATCCCTTCTAATCAAAGCATATCTTTCGGATAAAACATGGCCGGAAAAATAACGGGTATTGAGCTGAGTCGCAATCCCTTCTAATCAGGGCATATCTTTCGGATATTCTTCAAGAAGAGAGAGTGAGAGTTTCGGTTCGTAAGTCGCAATCCCTTCTAATCAGGGCATATCTTTCGGATGCACGT
>JAZDOF010000725.1:0-2037 GCA_043799015.1 Pseudomonadota bacterium
CCAAACCCGATGAAATCCGCTTTGGCGACAACTTGCCGAAAACGCGTTCCGGCAAGATCATGCGCCGCTTGCTGCGAGCGATTGCCAAAGGCGAAGAGATCGCTCAGGACGTATCGACGCTGGAAAACCCGGCGATCTTGCAGCAGCTGAAGGAAGCGGTCGGCTGATCGGTGGGAGGGCGTCAGGGGAAGCCTAATCTTACTGCGTCACAAAACTCGAAAGGAACTCCTTCCCCCTTGACCATGGGTATCTACACATCTCCAGGGAACCCCTTTCCCCTTGACGGGGGAAGGTTGGGATGGGGGTGGAAACATTGCGAGTCACGGTAATTCTCACCCCACCCTGGCGCGCAGACTCGTTACCGGTGAAGCCGGCCGTTTGCGGGGAGCGCGCTTCGGCGGGCCGCGTTTGTTTGGGGCACACGACATTCTGCTAAAATGCGCCTCTCCGGAGAGGTGGATGAGCGGTTTAAGTCGCGCGCCTGGAAAGCGTGAGTACGGTGAAAGCCGTACCGCGGGTTCGAATCCCGCCCTCTCCGCCAGAAAGTGAGTTTACATGCGACTTGCGAAGCGATATATGACAAATCCCATCAAACACCCCACTAATCGGCGCGTGAAGAAGCTGCCCTGCTGGGCAGCCCCAATACGGTCCTCGATCTTTTGATTGCGACTCAGCGCGAAGATAGGGCCGAGCGACTATTTTCGGTAGTACGGAACCGAGGGCACCCATGGATCAAGCACGCGCTGCGTCGCTAGCATCCGCGGATCAGGCGAAAACGCGCTCGCCCGCGGGACTGGGTCGCGACCAGTTGGCACCTGCGATGACTATGGAAACCCAACGCTCGGGCTTTTCTCGCCCGTCTTGCGGTTCTCGTTAACGCTGGTGTTTTCCAGCAGCAGGTTGAAAGCGTGGCGGTTGGTCTGGAGAAGTGCCTTCAACGGATATGACCCCATCCTCTCCGACATGGACACGGAGATCGCCGCGCTGGAAGACAACCTGAGCAATTCGAAACACTATTTCACGGAGCAGATTAGCGAGCTTCATCAACAAGAAGGTTTGCTTGGCTTGCAGGACATTTACAAGAAACTGCCAAGCGGTTTCTGTTCAACGAATACGTCATCAAGGACGAGTTCGATGTCCTATACGTTCAACGAAGACGGGACTCTGCGGAGCAATGATTTCTACAACCTTCTCTTTAAAAAATTTACGCACGGAAGCGGTTATTACGATTGGTCTGGTCTTCGTTATTTCCTCTACGAATACGAACTCAGTCTCCTCTCTAAAAGTCGGCAGAAAAAAGTCGATTGGAGTGACCTGTTGAAGTCCGAGAGAGACAAAATTTCCATTGAGCATATCCGTTGAAATGCCTATCCGTCGTTCCATCGCTTCCTCGACGGAATGGATGATCTTCAATTTTTCGATCGTCGCAGAGATGGATTCCTTGGGGATGCAGACGACGCCGTCCTCGTCCGCCACGATGATGTCACCCGGCCTTACCGTTACGCCATTGACCTCGATCGGCACATTGTGACCCACGATCGACATGTCATGCGGTTTGTCAACGGTCGAAGAACCCGTGCAATACAGGGGCACGCCCATGGCACGATAACCTGCGATGTCTCGCGCTCCCCCATAAACCACCATGGCTGCCAACCCCTGCCGCTTGGCACATTCTCCCTGGTTATCCCCGGTGAAATGAGCGTCCCTGCCCTTGCCGTCGACGACCATTATGCTTCCCGGCGGCGAGTTACGGATCGCCTCGTACATGGTCATCTTCGAAGCACCCGGACGGGGAGAGCCAAACAACACGGTCGCCGCCGGCCCCACGACCCTGAAATCTTCAGATCCTCTCGCCGGTCGTATGGGTGATATTCCCCCGTTGAATCCCAGAAGCGCAAGGGCATCGTTCACCATACCCGTAGTGGCCCTCCCCAACATCTCTTTCGCCTCGGAGGTCAAAAAACCATTCATGAATTCTTCTCCTTTCGGGGATTCCCGTCTGCACGGCAAAGCCTTTCCGGCAGCCGTTTTCCGCAC
>JAZDOF010000747.1:0-3574 GCA_043799015.1 Pseudomonadota bacterium
CGTCCCGTCCTACGGCGATTCGTATGCCTATGCGCCATCGCTCCGGTTCGGATCATTCGGCGTGCCGTGTCTATTTGGGCCCTACTGCGGGTTCGGCTTCTTTCCCGGTAGGTGGTCGGGTGCCGTATCAACGGCCATACGGAACGCCTATCCGTGGCGTCATTGGCGGGGTCCGCATTATCGCCGGCCCCATCCGCTGCCCTATCCTCGCTATCGAGCTCACGTGAACCCCAACAGATCAATTGCGGGGGTAAATCGTAGGCCCTTTATTCCCAACCGAACGGTGGTCAACCCCAACCGAGCGGCCGCCAACAACTTCCGAGCCCGGAACGTAGGGCCTATCACGAATTACCGGTCCGGCAATACCGCATGGAACAGAGGCTCTTCCAATTATTCACCGGGCGCAAGGTCGTTCAACGGAGGCTTCAGAGCACCCGGAACCAATGTGACGGCGTTCCGAGGCAACAGTGTCCGATCAGGCAATCCCGCAGGTAGTGGGTTCCGGGGAAGCGGTTTCCGAAGCGGAGGGGGCCACGGAGGCGGTTTCCACTCGGCCGGGAGGAGACGGTGACGAACCGGTCCAGGAACTGGAGCGTCCTGGGCCTTTCTTTTTCATCCATACCGGCTCCAATCGGAGGTGGTGGTGGACCGAGGCAGAGTTGATGCATGAGCGAGGCGCTTTTCCATCCTGAGCGGGCTGGACCCAAGTTCGCCGATTTGTGTGAAAACGGCCCAGGGAAAAGCTTTGTATGCCTGCTCAGGACGATCTTCATCATTCAGAGTTACGAACTTACCGATCACGGAATAGGGGGAAGGTATATGCCTGCAACAGACGATGAATCGCAGAGGAACGAGATGGAAGAGGTCGATACGGATTCCGAGGGCGAATGCCCTTGGGAGCGGCGTTCCATGGGAGGTGCCGTAAGAGCATATGGGGTTACCGTCAAGGAAATCCTGTTGGACACAAGCGCTTTTTTCTCGAAACTATCACCCCGCGGATCTTATTGGGAACCGTTCCTGTTTGCTCTGGCAACCATAATAGCGGCATCGTTCGGAGTGGAGCTCTTGGCCACACTGAAAGATTGGGCCCCAATCGATCCGTCGGTCCCTGGGTCAAGTTTGCGCATGAAAATAATGCTCGGCAAATTCACGCTCAGAGATGCCTGCCAGGCGGCTTCGATCGTATTGATAGGCTCCATGTTTCAGGTCATTGCCTGCCACTTAACGCTGAAGCGGCTTTGTTCCACATATCAGGGTTTTCAGGGCACTTGGAGAGTATATTTTTACGCACAGTCCACCCAACTAGCCTACATGATGCCTTTCATCGGCGCTGCGATGGGTCCTGTGTGGTATGCAATCGTTCTAACCGTTGGATTGGCTCAGGTGCATCGCACCCGAATTGAAACAGCAGTCTTTGGGCCTATTGTCATCGCTTCCGTGACGGTATTTCTCCGGCTTGCCTTACAGCTCGGGATTTTCTGGTCTTCTCAAATGCGACTGTATGATTCCGGGCTACTATGGCCGTGGATTTTGACCTGGATATAGGCCCGGAGACTGGTAGGTGGCGCCACGCCTGGGACCCATGACATGGCCTTTCGTTGAGACGGTGCGGAGGACGACCAGTGTAACAGGACTCAACCGCCGGATTCTACCTAAAGTACTTGTAGTGTAGGCCGCCCATGAAGGGTTACACTGTTGCGTCTCAGAAATGCTCGAAGGGTTTAGGGAATGAATCATGGCCTATTGTCCGATTTGTGGAACTGACCACGATCCGAAGACTCTGTGCATGCATCAGGGGTCCGATGTCTCCAGACGTGCCGGCATCCCGCAGAGATCGAAGTTGTCCTCTTCGGAATTCAAGAAATTGTCCCGAAAGGCAAGCAACGCCCTGCTCATCTTCCTTTTGCGTTATGCGGTCGGCACCTTTCTGGTGATTATGATTTTTGTTGTGTTGCGTTGGCTCATATCGCAATAATACAACTCATGGACCGGATTTTGGCCTGAAGCGGCACGCTTCGCGGGAACTTGTTTGCATAACTGCCGGGTCCGGCTTCGCGCGCGGACATCGAAAACACTGTGCTTGACCGGGGGTGTTCGGCGACGTACACTGAAATAAGGAAAAGAACTCTGTCAGCGATGTGTTACGGTCTCGTGCCCTTGGGCAGGCGACCATGTTGTGTTCTTTCGCTGTCAAGAGAAACAGTCCACGAGCGGTCATCGGCCTAACCTCTTAGAATAGAACGGCCGGCACGTAATTCCGGTTAATCGTGGCGAAGGAGGCCCCCATGTTCTGCCCTGTTTGCGGAGAGGAATACAGAGAGGGATTTTCCGAATGCTCAGAGTGCAATGTTCCACTTGTGGCAAGGTTGCTTCTCCCCGAGTCTTGCGAGCCGACGGCCGATGAAGACCTAAACTGGGTAACAGTGCTGTACACTGGAGATCTGAGTCTGGTTTCCATTGCCAGGTCCTTGTTGGACGGCGAAGGCATCCCTTACTTGGCCTCCGGAGAGGCGCTGGCCGAGGCGTCGGTCCGACTCCAGGTGCGAAAAGAAGACGAGGAAGAAGTAAGAAGGTTACTGGAGGAATTGAAGTAGCGGTCCGCTATTGAATATGGGCAAGGGCCTTGAGAACGATTTATCGAATTCGGTTCAAACAAGGTTACCGCGCAAAGAAAGCCCCTCTTTTTGCTAAAGGCCGTCTTTGTGCGACAAAAGCTGCGGGGGCCGATCCTTATTCTTCTTTCGCTTTCTCCAAAATCGAATGCCTCCGGCAAACCGCCGACTTATTTCTGTTCCAATCTACTGCACGGGACGCCTTTAGGGGTTCTTATTGAGAATATCCGATTGCCCGGCGGACCCTCGTCCTGGATCATGGACTCCGTATAGCATATTTCAGGTTGCCCGGGGGCGGCATACGGATACGAGTTCCAGTCTCGTGATTTCCCGTTTTTCGCGTCGACCACATCTTTCACCGTGGCGGCGGTCAAGTCTCCCCCTGTGGCAATTGGTGCCCCATAGACGTAACGAGAGTTCGTGCCCTCGGGGCGGACACCTTTGACGGCCGTTCCTTCGATAACCCAGGGGCCCCCGTGGCGATTTATCCTTACGAGGACTTCGCACTTCCCCGTACATCCCCGAAACCCATAGTGTGGTCCGACCATGTGCTGCAACGCATTACCTTCCACCACGCGAGTTACGGCATCGTCGTCAAATCTCAGGTTTTTGTCCGCAAGTTCCTTTCCCAGATACTCAAAGGCCGCTGCGAGCTTGCGTACATCGGCACGGGCCACCGAATCGCAACTGCTCCGTTTGAACGAAAGGTAATAAGGTACGGCGATGGCGAGGACGCCCAGAACTGCAATTGCCGTCACCGCCAAAAGAAGTACGAAGAGGGGAATCAGAGGCCTCCGAGCCGTAGCCTCCGCATGCTTGTTCGGGAGAACCAGGACAATGATCAAGCCAAAGCAACTCAGCGCCCCCAGAATGCTCAAGGCTCCGTGGTAACCTTTCCCCTTGACCAAGTAATAGCAGCCCCATATCTGGAGCCCCCAACCCGTCAGCCCCATCAGAGGGCC
>JAZDOF010000754.1:0-8970 GCA_043799015.1 Pseudomonadota bacterium
GGGGTTTATCCCCGCCCGCCGTCGGCATCCAGGGAACGGGCGGGGATAAACCCCGCCCCTACGTTACCTTGGTTCCGCCGGCCCGGCTTTGCCGCAAAATTCAGGGACCGTAACTATAACCACTAGGACACGAAGACACGAAGGAAGTTGATCCCAACTACCGCCGTATTAAGAGAATCGACCTTTTGTTCTTTTGGTGTCTCGGTGAGTTTGTGGTTTGCTTCTTCCGTCGTAACGAACACGCGGCGGTGTATGGTTACTGCGCCACGCAAGTCACACCACCACAAATCGTTTACTCATAACTAAATGATATTAAGAATTTATTTATGATATACGAATGCAACACTACCACTTATCGTTCTATCCTGGTGGTCAGACCCGGAGCCTTGGGCGATACCATCCTGGCGTTCACCTTGACGCGCACGCTCCACGGACTTCACCCGGACGCGAGGATAACGTTTCTGGGTACGGGACGATATCGGGAGATCGCGCCGCAGTACATCGACTACCGGAGCGTGGACCATCGGGACTGGACCCCTCTATTCGCGGCCTCGGCCGAGGGGGCCTTCAGTCCCCCGGTTTCCCGCTTCGACACCGCATTCGTGGTGATGAACCGGCCTGAGAACGTCATGGAGCGCCTCAACGACCTAGTGGACGGCGAAGTGAGGTGCGGCCCCTCAACGCCGACCGGAGGCCGACACGTTGTGAAATTCATGCACGAAGGGCTGGGGTTGCCCTTGCCGGAAAAGGCGGCCGTACTGGACCATCTTTCCACTCCGGACAGGGCCCCTCTGATCTGGCTCCATCCCGGCAGCGGAGGGGCCAAGAAATGCCTTCCGCTTAACATAACCGCATCGTTGGCGGATTCGCTGAAGAGGGAAACCGGTTGGGCCCTCGGAATAAGCCTGGGGGAGGAGGACGCGTTCCTAACGGACCACCCGCATTGGGAGCGGCTTGCCCGCCTGTGCGATGGACCCATGGTGCGGGGCGAATCCTTGTCGAGCCTGTGCCGGGTAATGGGGAACGCAGGACTCTATGTGGGAAACGATTCCGGCATATCTCACCTGGCCGCAGGCATGGGAATACCGGCCATCGTATGCTTTCGGACCACCGATCCCGTCGTGTGGTCTCCGTGGGTACCGGACGCGTCCGTGCGGGTGGTGGACTGTAGGGGTGAGGGCATTGGGGGCGTGGTGCGGGGGGTGCTTTTTGCCTGCGCGCAGCTCACGCTGAAATGAAAAATACCATTAAAACAATATATTATCCAAAATAGCGAATGTAATATCTTCCTTGTGCCTGCCGTATATTAAGCCATTTTCTCGGTATTTACGATAAACTTGCAGGACCATGTCGTTTTCTGCTTGACAAACTCGAAGGTATGGCAGAATCTCCGGCCCATCAAACACTTTTCCCTGGGAGGGAGGGTATGTTGAGAGCAAAACCCTTTATGCTATTGGTATGCCTGCTAGTACTGTGGGCCGCATTTCTGACGAACGCCGGAGCAGTTTCATTCCAACCTGCCGCCGGAACACACCCGCCTGATGATGTGCAGGCGCCGCCGATGCCTTCGCGGCACGACATCATGAAGGTGAAACCCAAGAAGATATACAAGGTCAAACCGCCGGAAATGGTGCGACCTCCCGAATTGCCGCTGCGAGAGGCGCCGTCCTCTCTGCCGTTTTTCGGCTGCATGCTTCCCGTCGCAAATCCTAGAGGATTTGAAGCCGATGCCGAAGTGTTCTACGCAAGGTCCAAAGGCAAGGTGCGATACGTAAAGAGCCCTTGGGGAACCTATTCCGGGGGGGATTACTCGTGGAATTGGTATGGGCACCCCGGAAGCCAGGAAGAGGTTGACTTGAACTCGGACCTCATGCTCAGGGACTACAACGCGGTTGGGTCTTTCACCGCCAAATACCGATTCAGGCCGGGCTGGACGCTGCGTTACAACGTGACCCCGATGGAGGTCAACGGTGGTGGAATGATCCCAAGAAACTTCTATTTCGGTGATCGCTACTATCCGTACGGACAGAACGTCAAGACAAAGTGGGAACGCGTGTATCACAGGGGCGGTCTGCTGTTCGACCCCGTTCGCACCCCGAGCTCACGTGTGGGTGTATTTGCGGAATACGTTAGAATCAACGATTCGCTCACCGTTGCCATACCCGGATGTTGTTCAAACAGGGCGGACATGGATCTGAACATGGCCATGGCGGGTCTGGAACTGGAAAAATGCGTGAAGACCACGGCATCGCTACAGACCCTGTCGATCGAGTGCAAAGCCGGTGTGGCGTTCCTTGACGAATCCTTGGGAGCGGATGTTTCCACCGGGCTCAAATACAGCGTTCCCATCGGAAACGGCCGCTGGGGATATCTGAAGGGCGGTTACCGGTACGTGAGCTTTAAGAAGCGTGCCAGCGAGCTTCAATACTCCGACACCGCCATGGAAGGCGGCTTCCTGCAACTGGGCCTCGTATTCTAAACCATAATATCGGCAACCAACCGTAAGCCGGGCTCGCGCGGAGGGAAACCCGGCCCTACGATAGAACTCTCTGACGGTAAAGGAATTCGATGCCATGCCCGACCGGCTCCTTTACCGCTTCCCTCCCACCTCGAATGCCGGTCGGGCTTCTTTTTCATAAAAAGAACAACGCACTTAGACCCTAGGTCCCACACCCGGCGAAGCCCTGGGCCCCCTTTTGCGGAAGATGTCTCAGCCCGAATTGGTCCTAGTGAAGAACTTGTACAAAACGAACACGTAACCTGCATGCACCGAGAACACATAGATGGCGATGGAGATCAGCAAACACGGTCTAAGCCATTGGGGCCCGCAGAGTCCGGTCAATATCATTCCCACGCAGAAGACCGCCATGTCGGCTTCCACTTCGCTCAGCGACGGCTTCAGTCCGAATCGATAACACAATGCCATCCAGCGGGACATGAGCCCGCCCTGTCCTACCATCCATCTACCGGCAAAGCCTGCTTTATCCCGACCCGGAACATCAACGATCGTCGGTTCCGCCGCCGATCCGAGAGCGTCTCTCACTTCGTACACGGTACCGATAGCCATGGAATACAGGCAGAAATTCACCATGATCAGCATCGCGGTCACGGCGTCCTGGTGTAAAGAAAGAGTCACCCAGAGAAGAGCGCAGGTCATCGCCACGATCTTCCAACGGTCCAACACGTTGTCCAGCAATGCCCCCAGCGAGGAAGCCTTGCGATTCATGCGGGCAACCATGCCGTCGGCGCAATCGAGGAGATAAGCGCAGGCGAAGAGGATGCCGGCGATGATGTAACAAGGCCCTCGATCGACAAGGATGAATAGGGCCGCACAGACACCGACGATAAACGAGACAATGGTGATGTGGTTAGGTTGGATCCGCGGATTTCTCCTCAAAGGTTCGACCATGAGATAGAGAAAAGGGAGGACGAAGAAAAGGGCCCACCACGATATGGGATAGGTGATCCAGTCCCAAAAAACTGTTTCATCGGTCGTTCGAGTGTTGTTTGTTTCCATATCGGCAAGATTCTCCACCGGCTTCTGAACTGAATCGAACTAAAGCGAAGTTCCGTAAACGCGCTCCATCAGGTTCGGTACTCCCGCCAAGCTGAAGAGATCGCGGTTGTGTTCGTACCCGGCGGCACCCATTCGTTCCCTCATGGATTCCGACCGGGCCAAGTCGATGACACGGGCAGCGAATTCTTCTTCGGAATCAGCGAGAAACCCCGTAATTCCTTCCTTTACCAATTCCATACCGCCTTCCGTGAAAGTCGCAACGACGGGCTTTTTGAGAAGGGCCGCTTCCAGCATCACGTACCCGAACGCTTCCCACGAGGAACTTAAGGCGAGAATATCAGATGCGAACAGGACTCGCAGGGCATCCGATCTGAAGCCCAGTAAACGCACTCGCTCCGAAAGTCCCAAAGAATCGATGGTATTGCGTAAGCGAACGCTTAGACGTCCTTCTCCCACAAAGATGAAGAACACGTTAGGTACCATGCGGAGAACGATCTCGGCGACCCGAACGAGAAAGAGGGGGTTCTTCTGCCTGTCCAGGCGTCCAATTTGGCACACGACCACAGCGTCGTGCGGCAGACCGACGGAGGTTCGCATCGCCTCCCTGTCCGCACCTGCCAGCTTTGCCATAGTTTCCTGTTCATCCATGCGGTTTTGTACGGTAAACACCGTGTCCTCGGTTCCGATGCCCCAAGCAACCAGGTGTTTTCTTTGTTCTTCCGACACTGCCACATAGGCATCCGTGAATGGCAGCAGCGCCTTCCAGCACAGCCGAAAAAGCGGTTCCAGTTCGCGAATGCCTATGTGGCTCACATGGGGCGTAAACACGGTTCTGCGACATGGGCCCAGTATTGAGGCCGCATATCCCCATGCAGCGGATTGAAGATTATGAATGTGCAGGGTATGGATGTGATGTTCCCGCATGAGCCTGACGGCGGCCAAGAATCCGGAGAAGCTAAACAATCTGGCCGCGGGCACTATCGTTACCCGGTCCTTGCCGATGCGATCCTCGAAGGCTCGGATTATCTTGTCGTCGTCGGTGGAGCAAAGGATCCACCATTGGTGAGACCTTCCCTTCATGGCGTCCAGCAGATTCAGGACATGTCTGCCGACACCGGCAAAATGGGGCTCATGGAAAGCAATGAGTACTCGATGATCGGCGATGGTCTCAACTCCTTTGCCTCACGGCAACCTGCCGCCGTTCCTATCCAAAAACAGTCTTACCGCTCCCGCAAAAGCTCCTCGACATATTCAACCAAACCCCTTGCCTGCCTTATCGCCGTAGCGCGATCAAGGGGGGCGTCGTTGCCCGGATATGCTTCATATCGAAACTGAACGGCGAACGAGCCATATTCCACCAACTCCCACCGGCATTCCACGTTCTGACCGTGTTCCGCAAGTCTATGAAGAAGAACGGCTATATCGAGGGTGTGGGGATACTCGACGCCTAGAAGGGCTAACCACGCTTTCAAAGCTTTTTCAATGGCTTGCTGAACGTGAAACCCGAAGATTTCATCGTCAAAGAATTCGTGACTCTTCATGCCTTCTAGGGCTTTCAGGTCCTTGTTGGCCATTCCAAGCATTGCTTTGGCTTGCTTGAGGTCTTTCATAGACAACCCTACCTTCCCTCAGAGCCCTAGCTGCCACGTTGTTCAAAGAATCACGCCGGCACTCCATTTCGTCATGGCTATACAGCAGAACGTCCTTTGGCAAACGGAACCGCGCCGGCGCATGTGCCAACCGCTCCAGCTCCTTTCGTCGACTTCTATCCTTGTGGAACGGCTCCGACTGAACAACTGGAAGGTCGACGTCCGAGTCTTCGTCGGCTTCTCCGCGAGCCCTTGATCCAAAGAGCACGATTAGTTCGGGGTCCACGGTCGCGACTATGGATTGGACCATATCATCGAGCAGTTGAGTAAATGTGTGTGCGCTTTTCACGTCATCTTCACTACAATATCGCTGATGATATTCGCCGCGTCGTCCACCCTGTCCGCGCTTCTATTGAAGTGCCGGTAGATTTCGCGGTAACTCAACATCAAGCGGACGTCCGATCCGGAAAAAAGCTGCTTGATAGCCGCGAGGAAGATGTCGTTCATCTTGTTTTCCACGCGTTTTGCCCGCACCGCATACTCCACCGACACGTTCGGGTTTTTTTGCAGGTGCTTTATGGCGGCCACGAGCTGTTCGGCTCCCTTTTGCAGCAATTCCGCCATGCGAAAGAGGTATTCGTTGGTAGTGACCTCGAATGCTTCCATCTCACTTACGGTATTACGCGCATGGTCGATTACATCGTCGATCGCCCGTGACAGGGCGAAGATGTCCTCTCGATCTATGGGGGTTATGAAGGTCTGATTCAATTCGTCAATCAGTATGCGGCGAATGTCGTCGGCCTCCTGCTCGAGCCTCAGTATTTCGCCGCTTTCTCCGTGATCATCCAGGAACCTCACCAACGCTTGGCAGCCTTCAAGCGTCTTTTCCGCTTGCTGCTGGAGGAGATCGAAGAAATCCACCTTGCGTTTGGGGCCCAGTATCCTCCACAGGGACATGAACGGATTCTCCCTACTATACGGGTATCAATTTCACGAGACCTACGAATATCAATGCGCCGAGCAAAGCCGAGACGGGCACCGTCAAGAGCCAGGCATAGGCAATGTTGGATGCGGAATTCCAGCGGACAGCGCCCAGCCGCTCCGCCGCTCCCACACCCATAACCGAGGAAGCCACCACCTGGGTGGTGCTTACCGGCCCGCCGAGTAACGAAGCCGTAAGGATTACCGACATGGCCGTGGCTTGTGAAGCGAAGGAATGAACCGGCTGCATGCGGCATATCCCCTGTCCGACGGATTTCACGATACGCCAAGCCCCGACGGTGAGACCGCAGGCAAGCGCGGCGGCGCACGCGACGGCGACCCAAGGGGCCATGATCAACTCGCCGTGAAGTTCACCGGATCCTCCCATCATTGCCAGGGCGATGAGCCCCATGGACTTCTGGGCGTCGTTGGAGCCGTGGCTTGCGGCAAGAAAGGCCATGGTGGGAGACTGAAGACGCGCGAATACCCGCCCGATGGACCGGTGAGCGTTTTCCGCGGCTGTTCTGATGAGTCCGAAGACCAGGAACCCGAATACCATTCCGATGATGGGCGCGACCAACATCGGCAAGATGACCCATAACAGGATGGAACGGTATTCTATTCCGGCGATGCCGATAGCCATGTATCCCGCGCCCACAAGTCCCCCGACCAGCGCGTGCGATCCGCTGGACGGAAATCCCCAGTACCATGAAGGGAGCTTCCAAATTATGGCGCCTGCGGCAGCGCTTATCAGCGTAACTTGAATTCTCGCCGGCGTAAGTTCTTCCAGCAGTTCCAAGTTAAGGATGTTGGCGGCAATGGTTTGGGCCACCGCGGTTCCAAGAATCAGCGGGCCCGCGAATTCGGCCGAGGCAGCCACCAGGAGCGCCCTGACGGGGGATACGGAGCGAGAGCATACGGCGGTGGCGAGCACGTTGCCTCCGTCGTGAAAGCCGTTGACGAAGGCAAAGCACAGTATTACGGCAATCGATATGTTTTGGAGCGTTGTTTCCAAGACCAACCGCGGGCCTTCCCATTAACCCGGCGAAGGTTGGACAGGGGTCCACCTAGGCCCGGGCTTCGGTCTCCATCATTTTCGGGCAGGGGGTATGGCGGAGGTGCATGGGAATCGAACCCACCCAGAACGGTACTAGCGCCCTGCACACGGTTTTGAAGACCGCGGAGCCCACCAGGACTCTTCCACCTCCTCATGGGGAGACCGACAACATGTATCGTCTAGTCTATATACCGTTTTCGAGTTATAGGGAAGTGGTTCGACGAGCCAAGCCGAAAAACGGGAAGAAAATCCGCATGCCCGTGAGAATGGATTCCGGTCTGCCCTTGAAGGCCAGAGTCATCTCGTTGTGTGCTGAAAAACCGCACTGTGCGCATACCGACGGCCCTCGATTCTTAAGGTAGCACCCGTGCCGCACCGACCCATCGGGCTCGGCGTTTGCCAACAGCCGATCTTCGCAACTCCAGACCGGTCTCTTCAAGTCCGTAAGACTTATGTAAGAGTTCGCCACGGGATACCCCATGCTCTTCAGTGTCATAAGTTCGTCGAGTATGGGCCCGCGCTCGGCCGGCGAAATAAAAAGCGGATCGGGAAGTCCTCCATACGGATAGTAGAACTGAAGCGTAACCCCCGCGACCCGTTCCTTCAGCAGCTTGATCAAATCGGCAACAACGCCGGCATTGGCTTTGCTGATGGTTAGACTGATCAATGCCTCGCCCCGGCCTTCCCGCTCCAGGTTCCCGAGGACCTTTCGGAAGACCCCGGCACCCCTTATGGAGTCGTGAACCGCTTCGGTTCCGTCCAGACTTACCCACACCCGATCAAGCGGCAGCTCTCCCCAGGGGATGGTTCCGTTGGTGGTCATACACACGCAGCCAAAGAGGTCCCGTGCCGTGCCGACAACATCTCGGATGGTCTTTCGCCCGTCTTTCCAGAGAAGCGGCTCGCCTCCCTCGATGATCAATATCCGGGCTCCCATCTTCTTCAAGCATTTCAACGCGGCGGTCACGTCCGAGAAATCGGATTCAGGCCCTTTTCTACTCCAATATGGACAGTGGGAACATTTCAGGTTGCATCGGTGGGTAATCTTGTAACCCGCCAACACGGGCGTGACGCCGCCTCCCAGGTGATAGGATATGAAAGGCGCCGCAAAGGAGGCCAGATTCATGATTGTTGCCGGCGTTGCGTTCCTCGCGTACAGGTCCTATATTAGTCTGAAGCACAGGCAGGATCTCGTGTACAACGGCGTCCAACCGTTGAATCACCCGTCCCTTACCGCGCTGGAGCGCCGAACTTGAGCATGCTGAGAAGTAATATAACCCGGGTCCATTACATGTCGACCGCCGCTGATCACGTATCAAGATCAACGTTTCTCCGGATAAGCGAATTCTATCTCCCCCTGGAGCCCGCGTCAACGAGTCAATTGATCTGCCGGGACAGGGTGCGCGAATCAGGAGGACCGGTCGAGATGCCCTTTTCACGCAAACCAGGCCGGAATGCTCGGCCGCTGATCTTAAGGCACCATGCATGATGGCTGCACGCATCCTTATATGTGAAGACGACAAGCTCCAGGCGGAGCAAATGCGTCGAAATCTGACAACCCTGGGCTACGCCGTGGCAGGGGTCGCCGCAACCCTGGAAGATGCCGCCCTTATGTGTGAAGGATCCGCAGCGGATCTTGTCCTCGCCGGCACAACTTCCGGGAGGACGGGAAATTGGACCCAATCCGTGGGGTCGTTGTGCGCGCGACTGAGCATCCCCGTCATATATTTCCACGGACTCGGCCTAAAAGAACCTTCTGACTCATCGGCTACCGAGCGACTCTATGAATACATGGACAGAGGACAGCATCGACGAATTTCTTGAAC
>JAZDOF010000755.1:0-3702 GCA_043799015.1 Pseudomonadota bacterium
ACGACGTTCTCGGTCGAGTCCGCGCGAGACGGGATATTAACTTTATCGGTGCACAAGGACCATATCCGCACGGTCCTTCGGTTCCTGAAGCAGGAAGCCTCCGCTCCTTACACCATGTTGTACGACCTTTTCGCCGTGGACGAAGGACAGCGCACCCATCGTGATTGTCTTCCCGGAAACGATTACACGGTCGTCTACCATCTCATCTCGTTGGAACGCAACGACGACATTCGCATCAAGGTGCCGCTGAAGGGACCCGATCCATCCGTCCGGACAGTAACGGGGATATGGCCCTCGGCAAACTGGTACGAGCGGGAAGCGTGGGACATGTTTGGGGTGCGCTTTGACGGACACCCCCATTTGACGCGTATCCTGATGCCGCCCACCTGGCTTGGGCACCCGCTTCGGAAAGACCACCCGGCCCGGGCAACGGAGATGGGACCGTATCAGCTCCCCGAAGAAAAGGCCGTTAGCGAGGAGGAAGCGCTCCAGTTCAATCCAGAGGAATGGGGACTCGAACCCGGTGGTGATGCCGGTGATTACATGTTCCTAAATATGGGGCCGCAGCATCCCGCGACCCACGGCGTATTCCGGCTCATGCTTCAGCTCGACGGTGAACGAATAATCGGAGCGGTCCCCGATATCGGGTATCACCACCGGGGCGCGGAAAAAATGGGGGAACGGCAAACTTGGCACACGTTCATACCCTACACCGACCGGATCGATTATCTCGGCGGGGTGATGAACAACCTTCCCTACGTAATGGCCGTGGAAAAGCTTGCGGGAATAACGGTCCCGGACCGGGCCAAAGTCATACGTATCATGATGGCCGAATTCTTCAGAATCGCGAGTCACTTGGTATTCTACGGCACGTTTGCCCAGGATGTGGGGGCCATGTCCCCGGTGTTCTACATGTTTGTGGACCGCGAGCGGGTATTCGAGATAGTGGAGGCCGTTTGCGGCGGCCGTATGCACCCCATGTGGTTCCGAATAGGAGGAACGGCCCAGGATTTGCCCCGTGGATGGGATGGTTTGGTTGAGAATTTCCTAAATTATTTGCCCGCACGGTTGGCCGAGTACGACAAGCTGGTTATGAGCAATCGGATCTTCAAGGCCAGGACCAAAGGCATCGGCAGCTACACGACGGAGGAAGCCGTGGAGTGGGGCGTAACCGGCCCGGGCCTCAGAGCGACCGGTTTGGAGTGGGATTTTCGTAAGAAGCGACCCTATTCGGGCTATGACCAATTCGAGTTCGACATACCCGTTGCCGCCAACGGCGATTGCTACGACCGTTGCCTTGTTCACGTCGAGGAAATACGGCAGAGTCTTCGGATAATCCGACAGTGTTTGAACCAAATGCCGGCAGGACCCTACAAAAGCGATCATCCGCTTGCTCTTCCTCCCCGCAAGGAGCGTACGGTTCACGATATCGAGACCTTGATCACTCATTTTCTTGGTGTATCCTGGGGCCCGGTGATCCCCCCCGGCGAAGCCCTGTGCTATGTTGAGGCCACCAAAGGGAACAACGGTTACTATCTCATCAGCGATGGAAACACCATGCCGTATCGGGTGCGCATCCGCACGCCGTCCTTTCCACATCTCCAGATGATCCCGGCCATTGCGAGGGGCATGACGGTGCCGGACGTGGTGGCCCTATTGGGAAGCATTGATTACGTTATGGCCGATGTGGACCGGTGAACGGGCATGCTGACGGAAGAGATCAAACGCGAGATCCTGGAAGAGATTGAACGATGCGGCAGTAAGCTGGGCTGCTGCATCGAAGCGCTTCAGATCGCCCAACACCGCTTGGGATGGATCTCTGACGAGTGTGTGCGTGAGCTGGCTCTGTTGCTGGAAATGACTCCCGAGGAACTGGACGGCACGGCAACATTCTACAATAGGGTTTATCGTCGTCCGGTGGGACGGCATGTGGTGCTCGTATGCGACAGCGTAAGCTGTTGGATGCTGGGATATGGCAAGATCCTCGAACACTTGAGCAGCCGGCTCGGCATAGGGTTGGGCGAAACCACCAAGGACGGTCGGTTCACCTTGTTGCCCATCCAGTGTCTGGGTGCCTGTCACCAGGCCCCTGCCATAATGATTGATGAAGACCTTCACGGCGATCTCGATCCGCAGAAAATCGACGAGATTCTGGAGCGATACGCATGATGAGAGTCCGAGGCCGGAGGCGTGGCATCATATCGGTTCCGGGCCCGGCGACTTCGTCGGCCGGCCTGGATTTCGCGCCGGCGGGCTGCCTCGAAGTGCTCCGCGCCCTTGCCGGAGGAAGTTGAATGGAACGGCCGCTCACAGCAAATTTCCAGCCCCACGGCGAGCCCCTCGATATCTCGGAATATGAAAAGGCGGGTGGTTACGAGGCCCTGCGCAAAGCACTCAAAGAGATGACCCCGCCGGAGGTTATTTCAACGATATCCGATTCATGTCTTCGTGGACGAGGGGGAGCGGGTTTTCCCACGGGGTTGAAGTTGAGTTCCGTGGACACAGGGCCGGATGGGGCGACCCCGAGGTACTTCGTGGTCGATGCGGACGAGATGGAACCTGGGGCCTTCAAAGATAGGCTTCTTATGGAAGGTGACCCCCATCAGTTGATTGAAGGCATCATCATCGGGTCGTACGCCATAAGGTCCGGCGCGGCTTACATATTCCTGCGGCGCGAATATACCCTTGCGGCCAAGAGGCTTGAAAAGGCCATAGCCGAGGCCTATCAACGCAATTACCTCGGCCGCGACATACTGGGAACCGGCTACGATTTGGATCTTCGCCTCCACGTAAGCGTGGGCAGATATATTTGCGGCGAAGGTACCGCACTGGCCAATTCTTTGATGGGACTTCGGGCCGTCCCTAACACCAAGATGCCGCGTCAGACGGAATGCGGACTCTGGGGTAAGCCGACCCTCATGAACAATGTGGAGACGGTGTGTAACGTCCGACACATAATCAACAACGGAGCGGAGTGGTTCAAGGGCCTGAGCGTGAGCAAGGACGGCGGCACCAAGATTTACGGTGTAAGCGGTAAGGTCAAACGCCCTGGTGCCTGGGAACTGCCCATGGGTGTGACTATCCGAGAGTTGATCGAGGAACATGCGGGAGGGATGAGGGACGGAGTAAAGTTCAGAGCGGTGCAGCCGGGAGGGGCCAGTACCGAGTTTCTACTTGAAGAACACCTCGACGTTCCCATGGACTATGATTCCGTCCAGAAGGCCGGCAGCCGTTTTGGTACCGGGACCATGATCGTGCTGGACGACCGAACATGCAGCGTGGGTATGGTCCATAATCTCGAAAGGTTCTTTGCCCACGAGTCCTGCGGATGGTGTACACCATGCCGCGAGGGACTTCAGTGGGTTGCGCAAACCCTTTTTAGTATAGAAAACGGAGAAGGTAGACCGGAAGACCTCGATATACTGGACGCGCACTCCAACCTTCTCTGGTTGGGCCGGACCTTCTGTGCGCTGGCACCGGGGGCTATGGAACCTCTTCGCAGCGCGCTCACGTGTTTTCGTGAGGATTTTGAACGGCATATAAAGGAGAAACGGTGCCCGTGGCGGTAGATGGAAGCGGAGCACGGTGGAAATGGCACTCATACAAATAGACGGCAAGACCTACGATGTGGCGGAAGGAGAGGATCTCCTAACCGTTTGTCTGTCGCTCGGGTTCGACATACCGTATTTCTGCCGGCACCCC
>JAZDOF010000777.1:0-2334 GCA_043799015.1 Pseudomonadota bacterium
GTTCAACTGGCGTTACATCTGTAAACAAAAGGACTGGTTGAAATGATTCCTTTGACCTTGCAACCGGAGCCCCCTGATTTTGATGCACGAGTTCGCCAACCCGGGCATAACTGGGTCCGATTCATAGCGCCCGCCGAGAAGAGAAATTTGCCAATTTATGGATGGGCACTATCTACCTCAAACCGCGGAAATCTCCAACAGCAGTTTCCGAGATAATCCCTCCCGCCGCGCCGATTCACAAAAATAACGGCAGCTTACACGCCGTATCTCCGTAAGACCCATCGCCATTTCCATTTTTCCCGTCCACAAACCCTTAAGAAATAAGCCTCCGCGTCATTTTTTGCTTGACATGTAAGACCCTACTATGTACCATATTTCCATGGCTCACTTCCACATCAAGACGAAAAAGGGAAGACCCTACCTCTATGTCCGGGAGATTGAGCGGGTCGATGGTAAGCCCAAGGTCGTCTCCCAGACCTATATCGGCTCTCCGGAGAGAGTCGCGGGTTTGACCCGGGGGCGGGATCTGGATGTCACGACCCTAAAGGTGGAGGAATTCGGCGCGCTTTGGCTTTCTTGCCAAATCGACAGAGAAGTCGACCTTCGCGGCCTCATCGACGGCATCGTTCCCCCGGCGGACCGGGAGACGGGTCCTTCCATCGGCGAGTATTTTCTTTACTGCGTCTTTAACCGGATGGTTAAAGCCGTCAGCAAGAATAAGCTCGCGTCCTGGTATCGGAGCACCGCCATCCAGCATATCCGGCCCGTTGACCTCGACGAACTCACCAGCAAGCGCTATTGGGAAAAATGGGAGCGGGTCACCGAGGCGGATTTGCGTAAGATCTCAAGAGCGTTCTTCGAGAGCATCTGGCGTGTTGACTCGCCGTCGGCCGACTGCCTTTTGTTTGATACCACCAACTATTACACTTACATGGCCGGTCATACCGAGTCGGAACTCGCCAAGCGGGGTAAAAACAAGCAGGGAAGGCACAACCTGAGACAAATCGGCATAGGGCTTCTGGTGGCGAGGGATTCGCGGTTGCCGTTGTATTACAGCGTATATCCGGGGAATGTCCATGACAGCAAGCATTTCGAGGCGATCATGGATGAGATGTTCGGGGTCGTATGTGGCTTAAACAAGACCAAGGAGCGGCTCACGGTGGTGATCGATAAAGGGATGAACTCGGAGGACAATTACGCCTGGATCGACGAACATTCGCGTATTCATTTCATCACCACCTATTCCACCTATTTCGCCCAGGACCTCGCCGCGACACCGCTTGGACGGTTCGAGCCGGTGGATATCCCTCATAACCGCCGTCTCATGGAGGAAGGCGAGGAGGAAGAATGTCTTCTCTCCCACCGAACCAAGGGAGAATATTGGGGCAAGGAACGGGCCGTTATCGTCACCTATAATCCCTCCTCACGCCGCAAGCAGGAATATACATTCAACGACAAGCTGGAAGTAATCCGCCGGGAACTTCTTTCCATGCGGACAAAGGTTCGGGACAGGGCGCCGCATTGGAGAAACGAGGACGCCGTAAAGGAGCGCTATTTACACCTTTGCGAGCGGATGCATATGTCGTCTGAACTCCATCAGCTTACGTTCGAAAAATCAGACAGCGGCCTTTGCATGAGTTTTCGTAAAAATGCACACATTGTCGACCGGGAGCAATCCATGTTCGGGAAGAATATCATCATCACGGACAACATGGATTGGACAACGGGCGATATTATTCAAGCAAGCCTTGATCGCTGGCAGGTGGAGGATCGTTTTCGTCTGAGCAAGGACAAAGACCTGGTGGGGGTTAGCCCCATTCGTCACTGGACGGACAGCAAGATCAGATGCCACCTTTTCACCTGCGTGGCGGCCATGACGTATCTGCGCCGGATCGAGCTTGGATTGGAGGCGGTCGGAATAAAGCGAACGGCCGCCGACGTCATGGAGGACATGCGAAAACTTCATCAAGTCTTGAGCATTCGGAAAGAAGCTCGCAAGCCGGAACGCCGCATCGAGACACCCAGTAAGACCCAGGCCGAAGTCCTATCGGCGTTCGGGCATTACGTCGATGACGGTGGGGTCTTACAACCGATCAAGCTCTGAACCCACGCCAGATGCGGGCCGGCGACCTTCGTTGCGGTTTATCTCGGAAACTCCTGTCCAATTCCGATAGAAGCAGGATAGCTACCGCAAAAGTTAAACGTACCCCGTGAAAATTCAAAAGGAGTATTCCAAATACAAATTTAAACGCTTGCCATTTTCATATCAAATTTTTGAAGCACATGTTGAAGTTCTTCGATCTTATCTTTGAGTGTCACAGAAATCGATTTTGT
>JAZDOF010000111.1:0-5768 GCA_043799015.1 Pseudomonadota bacterium
GGGATTATGGGCCCTTGCCTCCGCCTTTATCTCCGAAGGGACCGGGGGATACTGAGGATCCTCCGGAAATACCGAGGGTCTGCCTGCCGCAACATCCTCACCCTTTAGATATCGCGAGATGGAAACAGCAGCCTGCTTCCCTGCCGCAACGGCCTCTACGACCGTGGCGGGTCCGCTCGCCGCATCACCGCCTGCAAACACTCCCTCGACGGATGTGGCGAAAGTTACCGCATCCACTTGGATTGTATTGCGCTTGGTCTTTGCCAGGTCGCCTACTGCATCCCAAAAAGCAGGATCGATAACCTGTCCGATGGCGGGCACGATCAGATCGGCCGGCAGGACGAATTGGGAACCCTCCTTGGGAACGGGTCTCCTACGTCCGCTGTCGTCGGGAGGTCCGAGCTCCATCCGGATGCACTCGAGACCTTCGACCTTGGAGCCGTCTCCTGTTACCACTTTGACGGGGGCAGCGAGAAACTCAATCTTTACGCCTTCCTCAAGGGCCGCGTCGACTTCTTCGTCGTGTGCCGGCATTTCTTGACGGGATCGGCGGTAGACTATCTTCACCTCTTCGGCTCCGAGACGCACCAAGGTCCGGGCCGCGTCTATGGCCACATTGCCGCCGCCCAGCACCACCGCTTTCTTAACGCCTTTGACGGGATTCCCCAAGGACGCGTTTCTTAGGAGGTCCACACCCTGGACGAGTCCTTCCGCGTCTTCACTCGGTATGTTGAGTTTGGCCCCTTTCTGGCAGCCGATTCCAAGGAATACCGCCTTGTAGCCTTCGTCCTTCAGGCTTTGCAGGTTTACGTCTTTACCGAAGGCCGTGTTTGTCTTGGCTTCCACGCCCAGATTGAGGATGTGCTGAATTTCCTTATCGAGCACATCGTTGGGCAGTCTATATTCGGGGATACCAACGCGCAGCCAACCGCCGAGGGCCGGACCGGCCTCGAAAATCGAGCACTTGAAGCCTTCCAGCGCTAGATAGTAGGCAGCGGAAAGGCCGCCGGGGCCGGAGCCTATTATGGCCACCTTTTCTTCACGGGGCTGGATTTCGGGCAGCTTGAGCTGGGAATAATCTATTTGATCGGAGGCAAATCGTTTGAGCCTACATATCGATACCGGTTCGTCCTTAAGGGCGCGCCGGCACGCAGCTTCACAGGGATGGGGACAGACCCTACCCAAGACTGCGGGCAACGGGAGGCTCTCGTAGATAAGTTCAACGGCCTCCTTGTATTTTCCCTTACTGATGAGTTGCACATAGCCCTGGACATTGATATGCGCGGGGCACTCTCGTACGCACGGTGCGCGATCAGCCTTTTCTATGACGAAGGTCTGGGGTATGGTCTGGGGAAACAAGCGATAGGTTGCCGACCTCTTGCTGAGTTCTTCATCGAATTCATTGGCGACCTTCACGGGGCAAGCGGTTGCGCAATCCCCACACGCTTTGCACTTGTCCTTACGTATGTATTTGGACTTCTGTCGAATTCTGACATTGAAGCGCCCTTGTTCCCCCTCAACGCCCTCCACTTCGCTGTACGACAGGAGGTCGATATTGGGGTTCTGGCCTACGGTCACCAACTTGGGCGAAAAAATACACGTCGAGCAATCGTTCGTCGGGAAGGTTTTGTCGAGCTGGGCCATTCGGCCGCCGATGCCGGTTTGGTCTTCGACCAGATATACCTTGTATCCCGACTCGGCAAGGTCCAGCGAAGCTTGGACTCCGGCTATACCGCCGCCTACGACTAAAGCCGCACCTACCACATCCTTCGGTTGGGCCATAAGATCTTCACCTTCTTCAGAATTCTATCAACATGGATTCGTATGCGATGAGCCGCCGATAATCTAACAGCTCGGGACTTTCATGTCAATCCAACATGTCACCATAGACGTTGCGCCCATCTTGGGGTTTGACTTCAGGTCAGGCGTACGTTCAGATATGATAGCGTAAGCGTTCATTGACAGGCCCGTTGCGCAATGGGCTCCGATCCTTCAAACCTCGGCAGTTTGGGTTCCCCGACGCGTCAGGGAACGGGTATCCAGGCTGCTCTCAGCTAAGACAAATCGGAACGAAAAAATGAGCACCGGTCCAATGATAGATGGCGATTTCCCCACCATGGACGAACACACCGAACCGCAATGGTCACGCTCGGCCGTTGTGACCATCGACGTGCAACGCGATTTCACCCTTTCCGGGGCTCCGTTCCGTATCCCCGGGACGGAAGAAGCTCTGCCGGATATGCAGCGTCTTCTGATCGCGTTCCGCGCCGCTTTTCGACCGATAATTCATGTGGTGCGGTTCTATTTGCCCGACGGCTCCAATGCCGACCCGTGCCGCAGGAAGGCCATAAGCGACGGCTTGACCATGGCCGCTCCCGGAACCCCCGGTGCCGACCTGGTGGATGAGTTGCCGCCTCGCAACGCCGACGCCCTGGATTGCTCTTTGCTGATGGCGGGTCGTCCCCAACAAATCGCCTCAAACGAGTGGGTCATCTACAAGCCGCGCTTCGGTGCTTTTTACCAAACCTGTTTGGAGGACCTACTGCATGCACTTGGAGTCACCACCCTGGTAGTGATAGGCTGTAATTTTCCCAATTGCCCGAGAACCACCATCTATGAAGCAACCGAGCGTGATTTTCGCGTTGTGGCCGTCCACGACGCCATATCGGGTGTCTATGAGCGCGGTATGGAAGAGCTGCGAAATATCGGCGTGGTCGTGCTTTCAGCGGATCAAACCCTGGAATCCATCAAGTCCCTCACGCGGTAATCCTAATCCTTTTGAAAACACTTGGTTACAGGGGGTAGGTACGTAGCGGCCCGGTCGGTCCCTGCCGCTACGTTTCACCGGTATCAGCCGGTTTTCTTCAACGCGTATTTGCCCATGATGTGGTCGTAATAGCAGGTCTCGGAAACGGTGGCCCAAGGCCCGATCTGGGATCTGAACTTCTTGAAGGCTTCGTTGACCTTCTTGGACATGGGGTCCTTCGCGGCCTCTTCCTCGAGGACTTCATCGGAGAGCTTCTTTAGTTGCACAAGCATCTCGGAGGGAAACATCCTTAGATCAACCCCGTGCTTGTTGATCAGCTCTTCCAGAGCGCTTCCGTTCTGGGCCTCAAATTCCGACAGACTCCACAGGTTGGTCTCCATGGCAACGGAATCCAGGATGATCTTGAGGTCCCCCGGCAACGAATCGTATACCTTCTTGTTGAAGGTGACCTCCAGACATGTTCCGGGTTCATGCCATCCGGGGTAGTAGTAGTACTTGGCGGCCTTGTAAAGCCCCAGACGAAGATCGTGGAGCGGTCCCACCCACTCGGTTGCGTCTATCACGCCACGCTCCAGTGAAGTGAAGATCTCCCCGCCGGCAAGAAGAACCACGGTACCACCCGCCTTCGCGACCACCTTGCCTCCGAGGCCGGGTATCCGCATCTTCAGGCCCTTCCAGTCGTCCATGGTCTTCATCTCTTTTCTAAACCACCCACCCATTTGGACGCCGGTGTTGCCCTGCGGCCTGGGAACCAGATTGAACGGAGCATAGACCTCTTCCCAAAGCTTCAAACCACCGCCGGAATAGAACCACGTATTGATCCCCTGTGGGTTGAGACCGAAAGGAACTGCCGAGAACCACTGAGCCGCGGGCACTTTGCCGGCCCAGTAGTATGCCGCGCCGCTGAACAATTCTACGGTTCCGTTAGAGACCGCATCGAAGCAATTCAACGCAGGAATCAACTCCCCGCCGGCAAAAACGTCGATGGTGATACGTCCCTCGGTTGCCTCCTTAACCCTTTTGGCAAATCGTTCCGCCCCCACTTGCAGAACCGGAAAATTCGGCGGCCATGTTGTGACCATTTTCCAATGATACTTCTTTCCTTGCGCCCACACTGCCGGGGCCCCGACGGTTGTGCCGGCCGCGGCAACAACCCCGGCGGTCTTTAGGAAATCACGTCGTTCCATTGGCAATACCTCCTCGGTTCGATATAAAAATTCAACGCGATGGCGGGCCGGCACACGGTCGAGAACAAAGTCGACCCGGCTTGTTCCCTAGCCTAACACTTCCGGGGTCCCCGGTGAATCGTCAGCCCTCATTTGAAGACCCCGGCTCCGGAAACACGTAATCCTATAGTGACGCTCCTTGAATTTTGCGGAAAAGCCGGCCCGGCGGAACCAAGGTAACGTAGGGGCGGGGTTTATCCCCGCCCCTACAGATGTATGTTTCGATTCACTCAACCGTTGAGGGTTCCCGCAATTCTCAACGCGTGACACTACAGAATGGCTCTCATGCAAAATGCGTGGTCAGAACACGACCCTGGGCAACCAGGTTGCCAGAGTGGGAAAGAGTGCGACAATCAACAAGCCGATAATCTGAATGACGACAAACGGAATGATCCCTCTATATATGTGTCCGGTAGTTATGTCCGGGGGTGTAACGGCCTTGAGGTAGAAAAGCGAGAACCCGAAGGGCGGTGTGAGGAAGGACGTCTGAAGGTTTACGGCAATCAAAATGCATAGCCACAAGGGGTCAACTCCGAATTCGATCATTGCGGGAGCGAGAACGGGGACGTGTATGAATGTAATCTCAATAAAATCGAGAAAGAACCCGGCGATAAAGATGACACCCATCACTATCGCCAACACGACCCATTTGCTATACGCTGCTGCCAACGCGCTAAGGAAGCCCCTTACCAGGGTGTCGCCGCCGAGACCTCGAAAAACCAATCCAAAGGCCGCCGCACCGCACAGAATTATGAATACCATCGAAGTGAGCTTCATGGTCTGGATCATGACTTGCCGCAGGATGCCTTTTTCGAATCTACCCCGGGAAATGGTGAGGACGGTAGCGCCTACGGCCCCCACGGCGGCGGACTCGGTAGGGGACGCCACCCCTACGAATATGGAACCCAATACCGCAAGGATCAGGAATAATGGCGGAACAAGCGCATAGCCCACACGCTTGACCATAACCCACCCATGAAAGTCGGCCAGCTCCGATGCGGGTATGCGCGGCGCCAGATGCGGGAAGAGAACCGACACTATCGCAATGTAAATCATAAACAGAACTACGAGCACCATGCCGGGAAGTACCGCGCCCATGAACAGGTCCCCAACGGGGACGCCCACGATATCCCCCAAAAGGACAAGAACTATGCTGGGAGGAATTATCTGACCCAGAGTTCCGGAGGCCGCAACCGTGCCGGTAACCAACTCCCTCTGATAACCCCTTCGGACCATTGTGGGCACGGAAAGTAAGCCCATAGTGACAACGGTAGCGCCCACAATACCTGTGGAGGCCCCGAGTAATGCGCCCACCAGCACGACGGACAGGGCCAAGCCCCCACGAATACGTCCAAACAGCAGACTCATGGTGTCGAGGAGGTCTTCAGCCATGCCCGAACGCTCGAGCATCACTCCCATGAAAACGAATAGCGGGACGGCCATGAGAGTGATGTTGTTCATCACACCCCAAATACGAAGGGGCAGTAGATCGAAAAACGACCAGCCGAAGCCGATAAGTCCGAAAAACAGTGAAGTGCCGAGAAGGGTGAACGTGACCGGAAAACCAGCCATGAGAAGAACGGTAAGAGCGAGAAACATCCATGCCGGCAAGTATTCCATCAGGCTTTTTCGTCCTCCTGAGTCTCAAAGCCGAGAATGATGAGAAGGCTGTTGATGCCCAGAGAAATCCCCTGCAAGATCAGCAATGAAAAGCCCAGGGGAATTAATGTCTTAACTATAAACCTATAAGGTATCCCGCCCGGATCGGGTGACCC
>JAZDOF010000786.1:0-3262 GCA_043799015.1 Pseudomonadota bacterium
CAACGCGCCGGCGTGGCTGTCGGAGAAAGGGGCGCGGCCCGGATCGTTTCTCTCCGAGCTCGTGAGGATAAAGAATCCGCCGTCGGCATCCCGAAGCAGGTCCGAGAGTCCTACAGGCCTTTGCAGTCCGTTGGTGGAGAACTGAAAGACCGCGTTCGGAGCTTCGATTTGATCGTTCCTGAAGGGGCAACGAACAACGATGACCACATCAAGCGGGTCCTTGTGGTCCGGTCCGACCTGTCGAACCCCGAAAAAGACATGTTCCGCATCCTTGCCTACGGCAAGTCCCTCGATCTTGAACCACTTCCGTTTCGTCACATCGCGTATTGCCTTTTCGAGTCCCCCCGCGTCGAGTCGAAGCGAATCGGCACGAACGCATTTATACGAGTCGCTTGATTCATCATCCGGGATTTGAAAGCGAATGACGCGTCGGTACTCGGGGGCATTCCTGTCGAAGCTTGAGGACGCAAGAAAGCACCCTTGCCCGAGAGGCGCCAATGCCTCCAATTTGGCCGCCGCTTCCGCGCACGAGAGGTTGATTTGGAGGGGGGACTTCTTCTTCAGGCACACGCCGTCGACCCCGTACTCCAGTTTATAGCGATGTATAAAGGTATCCTTGTCGTTGAGGACGATCACCTGGGCATTGCGATCGTCGAATGCGGCAGCCGAAGGTTCGAAAGAAATCCCTTGAAACCGGTGATATGGGGGTGACGGCTTCTGGGCTCCAAGGCTTCCTGCCGACATGATGAGCGCTATTATCACAAATACGAAGCTTCGCAGGATCGGCATGGTCGATGAATCCTATTCAGGTCGGAATGGGCCTTTATTTCAAGCGTCGAGGAGGGACGAAATGCTCAAACCAAGTTCCCGCCGGTCGATGGGTTTGGTTACGAAGGCGTTTGCGCCCGCTTGAAGAGCGGCCCTCCGGTCTTCCTCGGTGTTAAGACCGGTGACCATAATGATCGGAATGTCCTGACACGAATCCCCGTTACGAATTCGTTGAGCCACTTCGAACCCGTTCAGCCCCGGCATCATAACATCGAGAAGGATCAGGTCGAATTCGGGGCTCAGGCACGCAAGAGCTTCGAAGCCGTCGCCCGCACTCCGGTACATATATCCCATGCAATCGAGGATAGCTTCAAGCAAAATCCTGTTTGCGGCTTCATCATCCACGATCAAGATCAGTTTTGTATGCGTCACGGTATGACCCCCGTCAACCGACATTTCAGAAAGACTTTGGGGCTGAAACATCCTTGTAACGATCCCGCCGTACCACCGGAGGCGGCCTCACACGTCCATCCGTAGCCCATGGTTCGTCCGTTCCACATGCCGTCACTCTCTGTCCCTCTCCGCGTTCGGACAGAGACCGATGGAACCAACCGTGGGCAACCGGCATAACCGTCCGACGCGCCGGATGACCCATTCCCTCCGTCAGATCCCCAATATCTTACTTTCTACCTCACCGGCGCCCCTCAGCCTGCCGGTTCCGTATCGGCCCGTGGAAAGGCCCTTCCATGAGTCGGGCCACACAACAATCAAAAATCCGAGGGACCCGAAAAAGGGTCCCCGCTCGGTCCTAGTCCGGGCGGCGGTGGAGGCATCCCCGGGGGTGGGCCGGGGGGCGGCGGCATCATGGGGCGATGGATAAACGCCCTGATCTCCTCCTGAAAATCCTTCATAAAAATAAGTAGTCGAGCCTGCTGCACCACGCTCAACACCGTCGATATCTCATCATACTGCCGGTCCTGCAAGCTCTCGAGTTTCTTTCTCTTCTCTCGAACCCCCGCTATGAGCCTACTCAATTCTTTCTCATCAGTCTTGGAGGCTTCATCCTGAAGTTTGTTCTTAAGGATTTGAAGTTCTTCCCGAAGTCCTTTCACGATCGCGTTTCTTTCCGCATGGAACTTGCGACGGACGGCAAAGACTTGTTCTCCCGTGGCTTTGTCCAGACCGAGAGCTTCCATCATCCGCCACATAACCAGCATGTCGAAGTGTTCACGAGCCCTTTCGGCCTCTTTGAGCGACCTGGAACCACCGTTCTCTCCGGGCGGTTCCGCTATGACCGTCACGGCATTGAGCGCGAGGATCATCAAGGTCACAATAGCGGTTTTCAATTCCTTCATGAGGGTTCTCCCGGTTGTCCGAATTACGGTCCACCGTGACGGCAAGTTATTATTGCGGTTTCTTTGCCGCCTTTCCGCACTAATTTACACGCTGCATAATGTGTTCATCGCTCTTACCCGAGCAGATCGGTCGGACCTGCGGTCGGGTACCCGGATCTCGTTCGGATTGCCTCACATTATGCTCCGGGGCCCGGGCCATCATCCGCAATGACGTCAGAAATACGGCGGACTCGGTTCGTCCTCAACTTCAAACCAGGTGGGGATACCGTAGGAGGGTACCACATTCTTCGAAGCCGACAACACAATTCCCGCTCGATCGACGTACGTGCCGGGAAGGCCCTCTTCCGCTGTGGGGCCATAGATTTCGTTTAATTCCCGCACCAGGTCTCGGCAGATCGCCTGATCCGGGGGGGGATATGTGAGCTTTTCTTCGTTCCATCCCACTAATACGGCCGTCAATGCGGCCAACGCGGAAGCGAATACGGCGGCACGCTTCCATGAGGATAGCTGGAAATACCAGGACAAGGACCGGCGACGGCGGATCTCCTCCAGTTTCTTGTTCAATGACGACCGGTAGTCTTCCCAAAATGCCTCACCGGGGTCCGGCGGAACATCATCGGCAATATATTTCCATAGATAGCGGTATTCCTCTTCGGCCCGCCTGCATGCCCGACAAAGATCAAGGTGATTGCGAAGGCTGCGACGGACATCCTCGTCGAGCCCTTGATCCATATCCTCGATCAACCATTGATGAGCCTTTTCGCAGTCAAGTGTTCCCATCAAATGAACTCCTTCATCGGCTCGATCAGTTCGATCGGTGCCGAAGTCACTCATCACCGTGGAGCTTTTGCCGTAGATTCTTGAGGGCTTGATGGAAGTTCCCCTTGGCGCCGGCGGCGCTGCCTCCCAATATCTTGGCTATTTGCTCGTAGTCCATGCCTTCGTACACCCTCAATTGGAGGGTCAAACGCTGTCTTTCAGGAAGGTCCTTCACGGCGCCTCGTACGGTCTGAAGCGCCTGCTTTCTTTCCATGACCTGCGCCGGGGACTCGGCCGGGTCTTCGATATCTTCGAGCGAGCCCTCACTAATGCCTCTTCTCGATCTTCGTAGGAAATCCCTGGCGGCGTTGACGGCCACT
>JAZDOF010000896.1:0-4356 GCA_043799015.1 Pseudomonadota bacterium
GTTTGCGATGCCCGTCTTGTGGGGATAATACGGAAGCTTGACGTTGTATAGGGCCTGGACGGTCAAGTCGGACCGGTCGTTGGGCAATCCTTGATGGGTATCGTCGAATTTGCCTGTTCCCACTATCAAGCGCAGATGTAGCCCATCCGCATCGCTGCCCCAAGCAATGGTTGGTTTGATGGTTATGGGTTGGTGATAGCCTCGATAGTAGTTGGATTCTCCCAGTCGGTCCGTTTTCCACAGGCTTAGGTGAAGGGCGGGCTCGCTGGTGGGTGTAATCAACCGCCATACCAGGCCGTTGATGTCCCCGAAGAACACTTGGTCCACGAATCCGTCCGCACGGCCGACCCCCTTACTGTCCGTTCCACCGACCACATCCACCGCGGCAAACGAGGCTACGGAATAGGGAGACCTGGTCTGCCCGTCCGCGGTCCCGGTCCCGGTGGACGGAATATTGATATCTGGGAACGTGGAATCCGATACGGCAGGTGATCCCTTGGTCAGCGAACGTTCCTTGTTCACCATGAAAGGCCACACGTACTTGAATAGATTTACTCCGGTCTCGATGTCCACGGCGAGAACGCTTGGGTCGAACAGTCTTCCTTTGAGTCGTTTGGATTCCGTATCGGTGAAGGTCAGCGGAGGGGTGTAGGCCGTCTTGTCGCGGCTGTACGCCATACCGTCGATTTCACTTTCACGGAAGATACGCATGGAGCCGCTGAGGAAGGCCACCGCCCGTTGAAATCTCGGCCGTCCCGCGGGATCGCACTGAACATCGGGAATAGACCCATAGTATCCGTCTTCGTTTAGGTACTCATTAAACTCCATGGTGGGCGTACCGGCTTTTATATAGGCCGTAGGGTTGTCGGGATCAAAGGTGGAGGGATCTCCCACAAAGAATTTGGCGACAGTCCCGCTTGAGCAACCGGCGGCGCTCGGGTTGGGCCACCCGGGCAACCACAGTCGCCCCACATATGGATCCGACCACGAGAGAGGCATATAGTTCAGCTTGTCGTACTCCCGTCGGTATGGCAAATACGCGTCATAGGACGTGTTGGCGGCGGTCCCGACGAGATTTCCGGTTACCTGTGCATCCGTCCGCCTTAGGTTATCGACCACTATCCTGTCTTTCATGACGGAGTATTCCCAGAGCAGGATGGGCGTGACCGGATCGGTTACGTCAATGGCAAAGTACACGTCACCGCCTCCGCGTTGGCCTCCAACGATAACCGTCCTCCACTGGGGAGATGCGCTGGAGGAACCCCCCACCTTGAAGTCCGGCTTTATGAAAACATCCCATGCCTGGGGTGCCAAGTCCACCTCGGAGCGGTGCCTACAGCAACCCAAGACGTTGGTGTTGCCGTAATCCGTCTTAGCCAACCACTGGAGTTCGGGCATAATGCTGCTGGGGATAAAGGCCCAAAGCTCCTCGCCCATGGAATGTGAGTTCCCTTGGCTGTCGGTGAAATCCTCCATGGGGAAGGCGTGGATCATGCCGTCATTGGCGCCTACGTAAACGACCTTGGGTCTGTGAAGCTCATCCACGGCATTTGTCGTCTTCAACCTGTTCTGGTACGACGTGATCATGGCGTTTCGATAGTCCCAGAAAGCATAAACGTCCGGGTCCGTGATCACCGATCCCAATGAAGGGATCCCGACAACAACGGGCGTGGAGTAGACAATGTCTCCCAAAGGCCACCCATCCCTCTGCCGAAGGCCGGCCACCTCCGTTCCTTGAACCCATGAAATCAGGTTCTGGGCCCTGGTGTCGTGCGCAGTCTGTTCCTCGGTCGTGCCGTAAGGGAGAAGGGTCCCGGATTCATCGCGAAGCCGAAACATCTGTCTGATGATGTTGAAATTCGTTGTAACGGCACCGTCCAATTTCCAACAATCGCCGGTTTCGGCCGCGCAGTCGCCGTTACAGACCTTCGCGTAAATGTCGGGCTGCCCGCTCGTCAAATGAGTTCCAAAGTATATGTTCCGCTTGGCCTGTGTGCGGAGCAATTCCGCCGCATCCCAACAATGGCGCTCTGAAGCCGGAATCTCGGTGCAGAGCAACCCCTGATAGATCTTGTTCTCGAAATCGTATAGGTACTTGGTGCCTGTTGGGTCGTCGGGGTCGGGGTACGGATTGTACACCTCAAGGTGTCCGCGCCACAGGTACATGCTGGGGTCGTCCGGGTCGGACGCCTCGAACGCACCCCTGACCACCTGGTCGCCATCGGTGGATTGCTGCGAAACGGTTGCGACCGCGCTGGCCGAGGACACACGCTCCACTATGTCCGCAAGTGCCGACAGGAGGGCCTTGCGCATGGCCGCGCCGCTGTCCACCTTGAAGAAGTAATCCGGCAGGCCGTTGCAGTCCTTTGCATCCCATTCCTTGCAGCACACGTTCCTGGTACACGTTTGATCGCAGGCCGGGCACGCGGGGCATTGAGTGATATTGAAGGTGCTGAGACTGTTGGTTACCCCTAACGCAGGCCAAGTGGTACTGGTTGCGGGATAGGGTAGATTGTTCTTGGTGCAGGAGTCTTCGTCCATATCGTTGAACGCCCCGTACATCGCCAACCATGTCATGGCGTTCTCGCCGCCGGGCGTATCCCCAAAGGAGTAAAAAGTAAAGGTACGCACGTCTTGATTGCCGGCGAGGTCCGTCCGAATATCTCCACCTGATGCCGATCCCCGCAGAGCGATTACGTTCGGCACGGGATCGCCACCTGTGTTCCAGTCGCCGTCGCTGATGAGCAGCACGAAGCTCTTTCTACAGAAAACGCCGTCTTTACCGTCATCGTCGTACCAGGGGTCGGTCTTGCTCCCTGCCAATCCCGTCTTGCCGTCCGAAAAGTAAGAAATAAGGCCCGTGCCGGAACGAGTGAAATATTTGAGTGCTTGGTTCATAGCAGGTCCCGTGGGAGTGCCGCTATAAGGATACATCTTCTTGTAAATCGAATCCGATGTCCCTGCTTGAAGCACGGTGGGGAACGCGGAGGGTATATCCGCCGCATCGGGTTCCTTTCCCTGTATGGCTGCAACCAAGCGTCGTTTCTTGCGCGCCTTGGCCTGGTCGAGGGAGGAATCGCCACCCATCGGCTGGTCTTCGCACCCCACGGCGATCTTTCCCTGATGTGAGTCGTTGTAGAACATGAAGCCGTACCGCAAGTCGTCGAACGTCGAATCGATGACGCTCAGCGCGGTACGCTCGGCCACGGGCACCCTAACCCTAACCTTGGCCATGGTCACCGACCCTAAGCCCTCGGTTCGCCGGCCGTCATGCGGCAGGACGTTGTCCAGCGGATACACCGGCCACCAGAGATCGACATTGCCCGTGAGGGTATAAGACTGGTTGATCTTTGACGTGCTGCCGGTGTACGAGCTGGTGGTAACTTCTATGCAATAGAAGCCCGCCGTGTTTATGGTGGAGGTGAGCGTTGCGTTCCCGGTAGTCGTAGTCCCCGTAGCCTTGGTTACATAGTTGCTCGCAGTGGCGGTGGGAGCTTTGCCGGCATTGTACAAGAATAGGACCGGGGCGATCGTGCTTTTGGTCACGGTCATGGTTATGGAGAGGCTCAGGGGTAAATCGGAAGCCTTGACCTCGAACCACCATACTTCCGTGGGTTGGGTCGCATAAGCGGTGGACGAGTACTTCTTGTTCTTCATTCCCATGGAATACGGATCGTTGTTACTCGTCTGGTTCTTCTTAAGAAACCCGTCAAACACGGTCTTTGAATCCATTGTGAAAAACATGTCCGAGTCCACAAGAGGCGAAGAGGATGCCTCCACATTGGTGCGATGCATCGGAGATGTGGTGGGGTATGGGGTACCGGGGTCGGGGTCTCGTGGGTCCGGGCCCACGACCGAGGATCTGGCCGGCCAGATCACGAATTGGGCATTCAAGGAAGCGGTTTCTTTTACCACGCGTTCCATTCCCAATAACCGAAGATCACAGTTCGTGGTGTCGCAATCGGCCTTGCCCCCGATGAGGGCTCGTACCGCCGCGTCGTACCTCGACATCAAGGCCCAGTTCAGAATATTGCCGGCCAATCCTCCCGTGCCGGTGGTCCCGGAAGAGGATTTCACAATGAGCTGGCCCCTGACCCTCTTCCTGAAATGGCAGCCTTTTTTGTCGGGAAATCCGTTCCACTTAATCTCCACGTTCTCATAGTAAGGTGAATCGGGTTTGGGCGATTCCGAGTATTGGACCCTGAACCGGTCTCCCGATACTTCGATCACCGTCCAACCGCCGGCACCCTCGGAGACGTTCATCTGGCTGTGGGACGTCAAATCCTTGAATCCCACTATCTCTCCAACCTTCAACCCATGGCCCACGGCAGTAAACCATATTCCCCCGCCGGCCGC
>JAZDOF010000909.1:0-2432 GCA_043799015.1 Pseudomonadota bacterium
AACTCCCCTGATTGCATCACCTCCGTCGATGCCGTTGCCGGGATGGGCGCTCCGGTTGCGGCCACGGCCGCGCCCACACCTAGTGAAGTAAGGAAGCCTCTCCGGGAAATTCCACTCCCGACCCTTTCTGCATTTTCCTGCTCCGATACGGGCGAGTTGTCGCCGGAGCATACGGATTGCTTAGGTTCTTCTTCCATAAGAAGTCCCCCTTTACTTGTGGTCATGTCGGAACGTTGCGGTTGAAATCCGGCCCCGCCTTCCCGTCAACCGTCATCTGGACGTTCGGTGGGGCGGAGTGATTCTTGATCTCTGAAAACCGGCCGCAATGGCCTTGTTCGGTTGAAAACGTCCAGGCCCGGACGCACATGATTGTGAGGAGCGGATCAGCGAAGCAACCTCCTACGAAACAAGCCGGATTATACCAAAGATGTCATGAAAGCACATATGATGGATCCAATGATCTATGTCATATGTTGCGTTAAGGTCCACGTCCTTTCGACCCCGAGATTAGAGAAATCGTCTCAAAACTCAAACCAAAGGTAGAATCGTAATTCGACGGCGCTCCCTGGTGCGAGTTCCACAACACCTGGGAGTTTGTTGCGAAATCGCTTACATTCCCGTCTAAGGGTCATACAAGCGGCGGAGATGGAAGGCTGCCGGTTCCTCGGCCTGTCAGCCGGAAAAGCCGGTATTGCTTCCAGTCGATATTAGGGCGTAGCTGCCCAGGAGCCCGTTCTTCTTTGAAAGGATCTCAAAAATGAGCGCGTTGATGATCTTGTCTTTAGCTGTCTTTTGTCCGGTGTGGCTTGGATCGTCCAAGTTGATGCTCGTAGCAATCGACAGGCGCCGTGCGAAAGGTTCCCCCAAACCCATCGACTTACGCGGCATGATCAAAGTATTGATACCGCTGGTGACGATAGAAGCGATCGTGTTGCTTATTCTGAGCGTCGTAGGGGGCTTGACTCACTGCTCTTCGATCTTCGATTGTTTCCTTCCGGAGGTCTTCTTGAGCCTTGTCGTCCTCATAGTCTTGCCGATGACCATAATGGGGCTCTTTGCATACGGTCACGGCAAAGAAGGGACAAGGAAGCTGAACATGTCCGTAAGAGCTGCCGTGTTGGGCCTCCTCGTTTTGCTCATCGGATCGCTCGGCGCTTACGGCTTCTGCTATCCTCCTCTCGCTTGGGCCATATACCACGGACACGTTCGTCCGGCCGTAATCCTGGTGGAATTGGGGGCTGATCTCAACGCAAAGGACAGATACCTTCGCGCTCCATTACACCACGCCACCCGGTCGGACAGTACGGAATTGATGATATTGCTTCTGGAAAAAGGCGCGGACGTAAACGTCACCGACGGCTATGGCTGGACCCCGCTCTTTTGGGTTGCCGGATGTTACGTCTTCAATCCGGAGAGAGCAAGACTGCTTGTGCGGCACGGTGCCGACGTCAACGCGAAAGACCTCTGGGGCAGAACGCTCTTGCAGTTGGTCTCGGACGCAAATCAGTCGGCAATAGTGGAACTGCTGAAAGAACATGGCGCCCAAGAACGGCCTGGACCTCAACAATGACGCCCTGACCGGATTCGCAGAAGCCGTCTTCCGGGCCGAGGAACGACCACACACGTACAGCAAGACATATTACGTTATATTAAGATGTTATAGTAGCTATATTACCATTCGATTGACAAAATGTCGTAACTATTGCTATAATTTACATATAGCATTACGTCTTGCCCAGGAGGACCCTAAATGAAGACTCGGAGCATAGTACCAACACTCCTTGCAGCGGCGGCCTTTTTGATATTGCCCGTTGTTTCTCCCTGCCATGCGGAGGAGGAGCGCTTCGGTCCTTGGGTCTATTTCGCGCCCTATTACTTCCCGGGACACAACACCGCCGTGGGCGCTTGTTTGACTCCGGAGCACTTTGAACCTCTGTACGAGGTAGACAATCCGCGCATCCCGGGTCAACCCATGCCCATGGTCGCCAAACCTCCCACGGGTATGCGAAAAGTAAAGGAGAGTTACGGTACGGGCGTTCCGGCACGGCCCATGGGGCCTCCGCCGCACGGCGCGTTGGTTCCCGAGACGGGGCCGTCTCCCCTGCACGCCCCGCAGATGGTGGCAACACCGCCCCTTCGGACGTCCAAGACCGTGTGGCGTTAGACGGAGACGATGAAGGTTCGGGTCTTACGCACTCTCGCTTCCCTCGTGCGGTTCTTGGAGTCCGCGAAGGACCTGGCCGACGGACGGAAGGGCGAGGGCCGGTCTTGTCTGAAGGGGGTAAAGTCTTCGCTTCTGAGCCTTTCGTGGAGACTGATGCGCTTGGTGGTCCCGTCGAAGCTGCGCGGGCTTGTAAAGACACGCTTATTCATCTCCTACCTCCGGCTGGCCGGGGCGGCGCGTTCCGGTGTTCCCGGCTTCCGTGAGGGCC
>JAZDOF010000912.1:0-2882 GCA_043799015.1 Pseudomonadota bacterium
TTTTGAGGCCGTAACGCGATATCTCGAATGGGGCACTAACTGGTCCAGAGGTCTCAGCCATGCCAAGGCCTGCAACGAAGAGAGCGCGTACTTCAGGATCAGTGCCGTCGACGACCCTCCGAAATTGCTCCTTGTCAGGCAGAGTCATAAAACGTACGAGGTAGTCTCGGAGGTTATGGCTCCTCAGGAACTGATAAACGATTCCGTCGAATTCTATGCGTGCAAGGACAGGGCGTGCGGGATCACCGACGAACTCAGGGCATGGCTGAAAAGAGAAGCCGATGCCCCGGCCCATTGATGCGAATTATCGAGAACCGTTTGGAAGTTTTTACGGATGGGGTTCCGGAGGAAGGAATTTCCCATAGGGATTCCCTCACCCGGCAATGCATCCCCCGAACCTCTTCCGTGTCACGACACACCGGAGTTGTTCATTAGGAGGAATCTCATGGATTGCCGCTGTAACGACCACTTGCCGGGGAATTGGCATTCTCACAAAGACTGTGACTGCGCCCATCACGACCACCCAACGTTCAGCTTCGTAGTGACCAAAGTCATGGAAGAGGACCCTGGAACCGGTACTGTGTTTATTTCTACGGAATTCATGGATAAACTCGGAGTAAAGGACGGGGACCCCGTTGAAGTTGTGGGATCGAGCGGTCTTACCGTCCAAGCACGATCCCATCCGAACCCGTGGATAGAAACACGTATGATATCGTTGGACCGCCGGACCATGGACAAGCTCGAGTGCCGGTTGTTCGCCCAGATTAAGCTCCGAAAGACCGTGTGCATGGATTCCGAGTGCGTCACTCTGGAGGTACCGGTAGGCGCTTCCGTCACTCGCAGGCAGTTGCAGGCCATGCTGGAAAAGGCCCAAGGCGCGGTGGTGGGAGGCGCGGATGCCATTCACCTCACCGGGAGCCGGGGTGAAGACATTGTCTTTCGCATCGTGCGTTGTGAGCCGGAGACGGTTGCACGTATTTCCGCCACCACTCGAATTGAGTTCGTGGACTGCTCCGGTGAGCCCTTCGTGTCGAAAAAGGAAACCACTTTCAACGATGTGGGCGGACTTGAAGACGCCGTACGTAAGGTGCGTGAGGTGGTTCAACTTCCGTTGCGGCACCCGCGTATTTTCCAAAGACTCGGGATCGATCCCCCTCGCGGCGTGCTTTTGCACGGCCCTTCGGGTACCGGAAAGACCCTCATAGCCCGCGCCGTGGCGGGCGAAACCGGGTGCTGGTTCAAGGCCGTCAGCGGCACGGAAATCATGGATAAGCACTACGGAGAAAGTGAGGCAAAGCTGCGCGCAGCGTTTGAAGAGGCGTACAAAAACGCGCCTGCAATAATATTCATCGATGAAATAGACGCGCTCGCCCCGCGCCGCGATACGGCCGAAGGCGAGGTTGAACGCAGAGTTACCGCGCAGCTCCTGGCACTCATGGACGGCATGGACGAGCGAGGGGACGTGATCGTGCTCGCGGCCACCAATCTGCCCAACGTTCTTGACAATGCTTTGCGCAGGCCGGGCCGATTCGATAGGGAAATCAACATCGGCGTGCCGGACCGGGCCGGTAGGAAGAAAATATTGTCCATCCACACCCAGGACATGCCCCTCGGCGATATTGACCTCGACCAACTGGCGGACAAGCTCCACGGATTTGTGGGCGCGGACATCAAGGCCCTTTGCCGGGAGGCCGCATACAAGGCCCTTCGACGCATATTGCCCGGTTTGGAGGATACGGACCAGGAACTCACCGAGGACTTCCTCGAAGTGCTTAGAGTAGAAAACGAAGATTTTCTCGCGGTATTGCGCGAGATGCTACCGTCTTCGGCCAGGAACTTCGAGGTAAACCTTCACCGAGCGGGATGGGACCGAATCGCTGGTTACGATGCGGAGATGGAATTCCTTAAGGAAATGGTCCTGTGGCCGCTTCAGAACGTATCATTCCTGTCCGGCATCGGCGTGAACCATTTGACCGGTCTTCTTCTGACCGGTCCTTCCGGGACCGGCAAGACCCTCATGGCCGCGACGCTGGCGAAGGAGAGCGGTTTCAACGTTATCGAGATCCGGGGCGGTGAGCTTTTATCAAAATACATGGGCGAAAGCGAAAAGAACATTAGGGAGCTATTTCGTCAGGCCCGTCAGCTTGCCCCAACCGTTGTGATCCTTGACGGCATCGACGCGATGGCTTCTTCCGGATGGTCGGACTCCAAGGTAATCGACCGAGTGGTGAGTCAGTTGGCGATGGAGATGAACAACATCAGCAGTAGTCAGCCCATATTGGTGGTTGCCACGTGCGCCAAAGCCGCGGACCTCCCGCCGGCTCTTCGTGCGACCGGCAAGTTCGGGACTCTGCTGGATTTACCGCTTCCCGATGCGGACCAGCGCAGAAGGTTGTTTAAGCTTTTCCTCGATCGCGACAAAATCGACTTTGTAGGCAGCTACGAACACCTTCCCGTCGACTCGGAAGGGCTCACCGGCGGGGACATTGAAGAGGTCTGTAGACGCGCTGTGCTCCACGTCGCGCGTGAAGTGCTCGACCGAAACGGTGCGGACACGGCCCGGATCAAGGTAACCGAAGACGATGTGCTCAAAGCGCTCGACAAATGGAGCCTGTCAGCGGCACGGCATAGGCGGACGCCGTAGTTTCAGGCGCCTTTACCGTGCCTGGTCCGCTAATCCTGTCGGGGGTATCGCTGTGAACCGACATTCCGGAGGCAAATACCGGAGCCCGGCAATTCCTGATCGCCGCATGCCTTCGGCACGTTTCAAGGTGATGGATGTACGGGGGCTATGTTATGCTTGACGTGCCGGGGGACACGTTTATGATCAAACCGGAATTGAACGGACCGTCGGCCGCATTGTCTTTTTGTGCGTGCGAAGC
>JAZDOF010001000.1:0-11404 GCA_043799015.1 Pseudomonadota bacterium
AACAGGAGAGCCGTGAACGCGGTGCCGGCAACGGACCAGGTGCGGATAAATCCTCGAATTCTCACATGAAGAGTGAATTCGGATGTAGAACGGAGACAGGCAGCGCGCCGGACCTGCCGTATATTCCGTATAATCAGGGTGAGCATGTTGGCATTCTCCGTTGTTTTATTTGAGGTTAATTTTCGGAATAGCGCGTAACCTCGAGCGTAGGGTGAGAGTCACTCCCTTTGGTCGTCCGGTGGTCACCCTCGATTTTACCTTGCGTTATCGAGGGGATAAGCGATATCCGATTCTAGGTTGGGTGTCAAGAGCGAGGCTCGGAAAAGGTAGGAGAGAGGGATGGTCCGGGGGAGGGGAGCTTATTTTTTGGGTAGATAAATTAATAATAAATACGAGCAGTTGCAGAGTAGCATCTACTGATTTCTCGAAAAAATTCACAACACATGAAAAAACCATTAATTTTTTCCTTGACAGTGGGCCGGTATAGCAACTAAAGCAATCTTCAACATTTCGAGCTGGGAGGAAGGGTATGTTGAGAAGAATACCTGCTACGCCACTGGTATGTCTGCTTTTATGGATCCTTGCCTTCTCCGTCGGCCACGCACTGGCCGAAGACCCTGAGAAGTCACTGGAGATCCTTCTCAAACCGAAAAAAACCGCCGACACCGTCGCGACGCAACAGGCCGCTTCCGAGTATCCCGCAGCGAAGAGCGCGGGCAGGAAGGCCTCCGCTAAGGCAAGGCAATTCATTCCGATGGGCCCGTACGGGCCGATAACCAAGGTGAAGCCCTTGGGAATCGTTCCGCAACCGGTTCCGTGCGCATACAAACCCGAGTGCTTGCTGCCCAAGCCCGCTCCCGGACAATGGGACATCAGCGCTCAGGTGCTTTTCGCACGGGTCAAGAGCACCTTGCTCTTCCCCTATTCATATGGCTACTCGTGGGGCTGGGGCGGCTATTGGGGAGAGGACTACGCCACGAACCTGACGGATCAACTACGGTTGCCCAAACACATGGCAATCCCCCAAATTTCGGCCAAGTACCAATTCAGGCCGAGCTGGGCCGTGCAGTATTCGGTATTAGGCTGGAACGTCTCGGGAGGCGGGTACACCGAGGAAAACATATACTTCCAGTATCCCTACTGGAACCTCGGACCGGGTCTTCCCTTAAGCACAAAGTGGGAACATGCCTATCACAAGCTCGGCTTGGTGTATGACCCCATCCGTACCTGCAACTCTCTGGTGAGCTTGTCGGCCAACTGGGTCCACTCCGAGGATAAGCTGCAGGTGAACTGTACAACATGCGGTTACGGTACTTCCATCTGGAGCAAGAGCGGTGATGCGGCCATGGTGGGCGTGCAATTCCAACGATGCATCAAGACCGCGTCCAACGGCGGCACTCTTTCCTGGGACCATAAAGCCGGGGTGATGTTCATGGACAACATCGAAGGCTGGGACGTGGAAGCGGGTATGAGGTACTCGGTGCCTCTAAACAGCGGACGAGCCGGGTACCTCAAGGGAGGCTACAGGTACATCGACTACAAGAAGTCGCAGAATGACTTCAAGTTCGTGAGAACGCTGGAAGGGGGATTCTTGGAACTGGGAATGATATTCTAGTATCCGACCGCAACCCGAAATCCGATTAGGAAAATTGCACGGGCCGATGAACAAGGAGAAGCACGCCATGATATCTCGATCCCCGGAGCCTGAAAGAGACAAGGCTCGAGTAAGCTCCGGCGACGAAGCCATCGAGGGACCGGCGACTCAATCCCGTTCATCGGCCCGCTTGTTTTGGGCGCCCGATCGTCCTAGAAAGGTTCTCCCAGCTCGAACCGACGGTCGGGCCATTTTTTCCAACGGGCTGGTGATTGCTCTACAGGCAATCAGTATCCGGGTCAAGCAGATTCACGCGTCTCGCACCTGGGGCGCTCGAACCGAACTAAGACGCGGTTCATCAAGTTTCCGCGCGAAGTTGGACCCCGGCTAAACGACCGAAATCGTCCCTAGGGTGTGAGGCGGTTCGAATACCGACATGGGAAGGAGGAACTCAAATCCCATGTACAACGAACTCGAACCCGCCTCGCCCATTCAATTCCACGGGCCGATCGACCATCGGCCTCCCGTCCGGACCCTATGACCGTTTCAGAATCACCTTTGCGAAGTCCCTCGGTCTTCAAACAATCCTGTGGACCGGTGGTCGCCCTTGAACGGATACCACCGGCTTCGAGGATGTAAACCCACATAGAACAGCTCTACTGGAAGAAGCGATTCGCCGCTTCCTTCAACCTCGTAACCACGCGTTCCCGACCCACGGCCTCCAGCAAGTCAAAAAGGGGCGGGCCCACCGATTGGCCGGAAACAGCCGTCCTGGCGCCGTTTATGACAACTCCGGCCTTGACCTGGTGGTCATCGGCAAACGCCCTCACGGCCGACTCGACCGAATCCGGAGTAAAGGGGTCCACTTGGGCCATACGCTCCGCCAGCAACGGCAGCAACTCCTTCAACCGCTCATCTTTGGTTATGTTTTTCGCAACCGCCTTATCATCGAACGGATACTCGTCGGCCCAATAGCAGCGCCCGAGGGCGGAGAAATCCTTTAGGGTGTGGAAACGTGCCCTGATTAGGTCGACGGTCTTTAGGAACCACCCATTATCCTCGTTTTCGTATCTATCGTCCCACAAGTCTTCCAAACGCAGTTCGTCCTTTACAAACGGGAACAGTTCATCCAGCGGCATGGTACGTAGGTAAAGCTCGTTGAAATGGATGAGCTTCGGATCGGTCCACTTCTTCTCATCTCCCGGCACGTAATTAAACACGGAATTTGACCTTGTTATCCGCGTCAGGTCAAAGGTCCGGACCAATTCTTCCCGTGAGAATACTTCTCGCTCGTCCGGGGTGGACCAACCGAGCAGCGCCATGAAATTGCACAAGGCCCACGGAAGAATGCCCATTTTCCTGTAGTACGCGACCGTCACCACCTCTCCGTGGCGTCTTTTCGACAGCTTGGTCTTCTTTGTGTCCAAAGTGAGCGGCATGTGGGCGAAAACGGGCGGAGGTGTGCCGATAGCGCGGTAAATGAGCACTTGCTTCGGGGTATTGGCCAGTCCGTCCGCGCCTCGAATGACGTGTGTTATCCTGTCGCTGATATCGTCAACGGCGTTGCTTAATATGTACAAAGGCCGCCCGTCGGACCTGACGATCGTGAAATCCTCGATGTCCGAGCATCGTTTTTCTATGCGGCCATAGACCGCATCCTCGAACACGACGGTTTCCGCCGTGTCCCGGGGTACCCGGAATCGCAAAACGAACGGTACGTCGCGTTCCTGTCTACTCCGGATTTCCTCTTCGGATAGACGACGGCATCGTCCGTCGTACATGAACGCCGTCTTTTTGGCTTCGGCATCTTGTCGTTGTTGGTCCAGTTCATCCTTGGTGCAAAAGCAGCGATACGCGTGATTTTTTTTCAGCAGTTCGTCGGCGGCCTCAACGTGTCGTTCCACGTTGGCGGTTTGAAGAAAGGGGCCCTCATCCCACAGTATACCGAGCCAAGTCAGCCCTTCGAGTATTTCCCGTAGGGACTCCTCGGTGGAACGCTCCGCGTCCGTATCTTCAATCCGAAGGATAAAGACGCCGTTGGTCTTCTTGGACCAAAGCCAATTGTATAGTGCCGTGCGCGCTCCACCCAGGTGCAGATAACCGGTGGGTGATGGGGCGAAACGCACACGGACCGACTGATCGGTCGAAACGAATGTGTCGTTGTTCATGGTAACTCTTATGAAAATTTCCTCACGCCGTAGGTTCGAGAATGACCACGGCCGCGCTGCAAAGTTCCTTGAAGCGGTGTCGATCGTCCAATGTTCCCACGATGTCGCCGCAGTGCATGGGAACGGCTACCTTGGGTTTTACCTTGGCACAGGCATCGGCGGCCTCATTGACCGTCATGGTGTACGTGCCCCCGACCGGAACCAGGAGTATGTCCGCTTCCACCTGTTCCATCTCAGGTATAAGGTCCGTGTCGCCCGCGTGGTAGATCCGCATCCCGTCAAGCGTCACGATGAACCCGACCCAATTATTCTTCTTGGGATGAAACTCCTTTGTAAGGTTATAGGCGGGGACGGCTTCAATGGTTACGTCCCCTACGGTAACCCGCCCGAATGGGGAAATTTCCTTGAACGCGTCCCCGAATGTCGCCCGACAGTCCGGTGGGCCGACTATGACCGTGGAAGGCTTGCGCACCTTTTCCACGTCTTCCACCGATAGATGGTCGAAATGGCTGTGGGTGATGCATACGACATCCGCCGGAATATTGCTCTTCAATTTCCACGGATCGATGTAAAGCACGACCTTATCACCCTTGATGCGAAACGTGGCGTGGCCAAGCCAATCAATCTTGTTTTCCGCAAAGGCTATCGGGTCCATTATCAGCTCCTTTTCCCCAGATAAAGATTCCGTGAACCGAGAGAGGACGTGCGTATTGTATTCACGTAACCCCGCGATTGCAAAAACTTTCCCAGTGACCCTTTCCCCGGGACGCGCCGGCCGGGCCCGAAGTGAGGCGGCACTTGACTCCTAAGTCTTTGCTCTGCATAAATGGGGGCGCGTCCGGACCATCACGGCAACTTGAGCGGCCGATCGCCCGGTGAAATAATCGCCCGGCTTCCGGTCGGGACGCCCAACTTTAAGGAACACAGAGTGGCCGGAAACTCCGAAGAAAGACTTAAACCCGGACCGAGGATCGTGCGTACCAACCGAGATTTGGTCATGATCACGGTTGGAGTTGTTTTGATGGGGTGCTTCGTTGTCATGTTGCTCCTCGGCATCGGCGGTAAGGAAAAGGCAGGAAAGAAACGCGGACCGGTTCGCGATCCGAGGCGATCTATGATGCTCCAGAGCCCTTCGCTTCCCGTGTACCGTCATGCGGGCGAAATGAAAAACCCCGCAGACGGGCTTACCGAGTTACTTCGCGCCGTTACCTGACGGGGTCCTGAGACGAGTCTTCATTATAGCGTACGAAACCTCCGATGAATAGGCCCCTGAGCCGCTGTTCCTCTAGGAGCCCCAATCCCTGATGCGGAATCTAGCCAGCACGTTGATTCGCCTTTTTCTCACCGGACTTGCGGCACTGATGCCGCTCGTGGTCACGGTGTTCGTGGTTACGTGGATCGTCGGGCTTGCCGCTGGCTACATAGGCCCGAGCAGCTCCTTCGGAAAGTTCTTGGTAATGGTTTCCGGAGCCGGTCGGCCTTACGCCGGTTACTTGGGCGGGTACGTGGTGGTGGTGCTTTGCATAATCATTCTGGGCTTCCTGGTTACGAAAGCGACGGTACTGAAGATCCAGGCGGGCATCAACGGAGTGCTGGCGCGAATACCGCTCATCGGAAAAATCTACACCACAGTGGGCCAGGTGATGGAGATCTTCGGCAATAAGGACAAACCGGGACTTGAGAGGTTCGGGGGCGCTGTGCGGATAAACATGGGCCCTGTGTGCGCGCTTGGACTTCTGGTTTCGGCCGAACGATTCAAGACGGGAGATGGAACGGACCATGTCCTTGTTTTCTTGCCGAATGCCCCCTTGCCCGCCACCGGCTTCATCATGTTGGTACCCGTCGCGTCGGTGGAACGGCTCGACATGCCCGTGGAGGACTTTGCGAAGCTAATGATGTCCCTCGGCCTACTGGCTCCGCAACTGCTGAGGGAACCGACGCTGGAGGATTCGGAGGAAGCGAGCGACCATGAACCAAAACCTGCATGAGGAATTGAAAAGCAGGTCCAAAGAGGAACCGTATGCCGGCCTATTGGGCCTGGAGGCAGTGGAAGTCGGCGATGGTCGAGCCACGGTGAGGATGACGAACCGTCCCGAACTGCGCAACATATTCTCCACAACGCACGGTGGAGCTATTTTCTCACTGATCGACGAAGCCTTCCAGCTCGCGTGCAACAGCCACGGAGTGTTGTCCGTAGCGCTTAACGTGAGCATAACCTATGTTGCGGCAGCGACGGACGGGGCTATCCTGGAAGCCCGTGTTCAAGAAACCCACCGGACCAACCGCACGGCAAGCTATCAATGCGAGGTGAGGGAAATCGAGGCGGAAAGACTTGTGGCAACCGCTCAAGCGCTGGCCTATCGAACGGGCAAACAGATATCCTGAGTGACGGCGGGCCGCTCCTTTATAATCGTTGCCGAGAATTTCGTCCTTTTCATGGGACCTCACCCTTTGTCTCTCTCCGACTTTGGAGAGTGAATTGCGGAACCAACTCTCGGCAACCGGTATGAACTCGAAATGGTGTTAACCGCATCCACAAACCTGCGACTTACGGGCAGAGCCGCCCACCCGTCCGCGTCCGCACCTCGACGATGCTGTACACCGTCGGACCGTGGCCCCTCCGTGACCTACGATCCGTCCGGCACTATTTGTTTCGCTTGAAGAGCCCGGTGATCTTGAAACGCCCCTTTTTGTCCGATGAGTCGGTATCGTCCTCTTCGGGGGGTGCGATCTCTTGCGGTTCGTCCGCCGTCTTGGGAGTACCCAAGTCAAAGGCCTTGAAAGTCAGCATTTCGGTCAAGGTTACGGTATCGACGAATTCTTCTTCCTCCTCCTCGTCATAGTCCCGCACACGAGGGGGTGGAGGCGCCTGAAGGGGCTTGGGGGTCGACGTGGTGGTCGTTTCTCCGCCGGCTTCCTTCTTCCTTTGTTGAACTTTGAACCGAATTCCGCGTTTGGTCAGGTCCTCTTCGGTGATGAGCTTGTTTTCGTAAAGTTGCTTGAGCAGATCGGCGAATCCACGGGAACTGAGGCGGAAAGTCTTCATGACCTCCCCGTTCGACATGGATGAGCGGAGCAATTCCACCGCTGCTTTTGCACTCACATCCCTGCTTACCTGCTCTGCCATAACCCCTAATCCTCCGCTCGGATTATACCGCAAATCGACCACAATCAAAACGGAAAAACCCTCCATTGGGGAAAACCGCATGAGCCTGGGATGAGGCCGGGTCAATCGGTTGCACGGGGACTCAATACCGCATCCTTACTTGCGTCGGGGCGTGCCGCACGGACAAGGGGCGTCCGTTGAGGGCCGCACGATCGATAGGGGGCAAATTTTCCGCTTGACGGGAGCATTTCCTTTATGTGAAGTTACGGCGGCCGTCGTTTGGCTCCAGGCCGAATAGGATTCGGATGCCCGGGCGGCACGAAGTTGATGAGCACGCCGGGTATCTCGGCGGACATTGCTTCCGAATTTCTCGATGTGAAAGCAGGGACAGGATCTTATTGCTTGCTTTCATTTTGATTTTCTTGTATAGTTGGTCCGCCTTCGCACGAAAAGGCGGATATTTCGCGTGTGGAAGTGGTCAAGGAGGTCCAGCCGGCATGATAGTGCCAAGCGCCATCCTCAAACGTCTGTTTCTGGGATTCACGTGTTCCATCGTCTTTCTCGTGGTTTTCGCCACATTGGTGGCATATAACACGGAGGCCCAGTCCTCCGGTCATTCAGTGCCCGCGGTAGACGATTATCCATTTACAATATCAATTCCCACCTCGAAGCCGGAAGCTACCATATCATTCTATGAAGCCCTGGGATTCAAAAGCACGCCGGGCTTGTCCAGAGGACTCGATATAGTGTGTTTGGAAAAAGAGGGCAGCCCGTACAAATTGGAGATATCCCACGATAAGTTTACGGAAATGAAGCCCGTAGTGGGCGGCGTCTCCGGTATGAGTTTTCCGGTGGCGAATCTGGAGACGTCCGTACAGGATTTGAGACGCTCGGGTATGCAGCTCAGGGAGACCCGTGGAGAGCGTGATGGGGTAGTATATGCCTCCATAAAGGATCCGAACGGAATAAGCGTCAACCTCTTCCAGCGTTAAGAATAAGCGTCCCAAAACGAAAAGACATACCGTGAGCGGCGACTGGAACGCCGCTCTTTTTGGTTTCGGCCTTCCGAGACGCCGTTCCCTCACAGGACGCCCGGATGACGGAGGCTTGCACCGAATGCCCCCTGAAAGCGGGGCAGGCGATGGCCGGCGGCGGCGGGGCCGTCGCACCATGCGTCGACCCGCCGGTTCAACAACCTCGGCCGTCACCCCGTCGCTCAATCGTGAACCGCCTGGAAACGCAGCGCTTGGCAATCTTCTCTCCACAGGCAACCGTGCTCCCCACAGTCGGATATCTCCTTGAAACAGGCCTTATTGCCCTCTCTTTTCTGGATTTCTTTCACCAGGGCCACTTTCCTGTATCGTGAGTAATTCTTGACCCCGGCCCTTCGGGCCAATTCTCGTATCGTCGTTAAAGTCATCTTTCAGCTCCTCGCCCTTTGAAATGAGGAATCGTTCCAGTCCTCACCGGCCCCTTTATACGAAAACCACTCACAAAAGCAAGTAGTTGTTTGTCGGCACTTGGAATAACCCGATATTACGTCATATTTTGCCACAGATGAAACCGAAGGACTTTACACCGATTCCCAAAGGAACCATGGGCCGCAAAGAAGCCCCGGTTCGCGCGGGTAGCTCGAAATGGAGTGGTCGGATGCCCCGGCAACATGGTATTCCGATGTGAGGTTCGGCTTCGAGCGTTAATCCGGGAAAGGAGACACACGCAGCTTGGCTTGCAATAAGTCGCTTCTTATCGTTTTTCACACCCAATCCGGACACACGGCCCGGCTGGCGCGAGCAGTCGAGGCCGGCGCACGCCTAATCGAGGGAGTCGCCGTTGAGTTGGTACGCGCTTCGGAGGCTTCTTCAGCCGACCTGATGGAATGTTCGGGCCTGGTGATTTGCAGCCCCGAGTATTTCGGATACATGGCCGGCGCGGTCAAGGACCTGTTTGACCGCACTTACGAAGAGGTGCGATTCCATACGCAGGGAAAATCATATGCCTTGGTTATCTGCGCGGGCAATGACGGAACCGGGGCCCTGACCTCGATCAAGCGCATCGCTGCCGGGTACAAGTTCCGAGAGGTCCAAGAGCCGCTCATTTGCAGGGGTGCCCCCACAGTGCCGGTCATCGACGCATGCCGCAATCTCGGTGAAACTATGGCCGCGGGCCTGGATTTCGGTATATTCTAATCCCCGCGGCAATGCATGAAGCCTTCGGCATTGATCCGGCACGATGAAACGGAGATCGTTGTACGATGATAACCGACATAGTCTTTGATTTGGGACAGGTGATTGCCCCGTTTGATCGCCGGCGGGCCTATATACGGCTGTTGCCGCTCCTTCCGGAACGGTGGGCCGAGATGGTGAAACGGGACCTGAGCTCTTTTGAGTCGATGCTGGCCGCCCCGGCGATAGCGTTGGAATCCGGGAAAATGGAGTTCGAGGAATTCAGCGGAATTGTTCAAGGGATCCTGGGGATCAACTTGAGTTTGGATCAATTTTTGAATATTTGGTGTGACTTGTTCCAAATGGATGAAGATGTCGTGGGACTCGGCACGCGACTCTCCGCACATTACGGTACGTGGCTTGCGTCCAACACCAGCAAGGTTCACTATGATTGGATAGTGGGCCGCTTTCCCAGGGTCCTTTTCTTTCAGGCAGCGGCCCTGTCGTTTGAACTCGGAGTGATGAAGCCTTCACGGATTTTCTTTCGGAAGGCGGTAGATATGTTCGGCATTGACCCCGGCCGATCGGTTTTTATCGACGACATTCCCGAAAACGTTGAGGGAGCCGTTGCGGTCGGGATGCACGGCATCCTGTTTACGGGATGTCACAGCCTAGTGGAGGAACTTCGGTGCTTGGGGATTGAGCTTGATGATAGGCCCTCGGCGCCGTCGGTTTTGAAGGATGGTGAGAGTTGAAGGAACAAACCGTTTTGAGAGGATTCAGGTTCTCGGCCGTTTCCGCGAGGGTAAAAGAGAAGGGGCCTGAAAGGCCGGATCTGGGTTTGATAGTATCGGATTCCGTTTGTATCACGGCAGCGGTCACTACGACCAACCTGGTCTATGCCGCCCCGGTGGAGCTAACCCGGGAGCGGCTGGCCGGCGGCTCCTGTATGGCCATATTGGCCAATTCGGGCAACGCGAATGCATGCACGGGGCGGCGGGGTAGGGATGACGCCGTTAACCTGACCGGCGAAGTCGCCCGAGTCCTTGGCATTGACCCGGAATTGGTGGTCCCGATGTCAACGGGAGTCATAGGGGTTCCGCTGCCTGTGGAAAGAATGACGGGTCAAATCCCTGCTCTAGCGGCAGGTTTGGACCCGAGCAGGCACGGTGACTTCGCCAGGTCGATCATGACCACCGACCTGGTTCCGAAAACCGCCGTAGTGGAAGGTAGCCTGTCCCATTGTTCCATAAAACTTGTGGGGGCCGCCAAAGGATCCGGAATGATCGCGCCGAATATGGCCACAATGCTGGCCGCGGTCCTGTCGGACGTAAGGGTTGACATAGGGTTCCTGAGAGAATGCCTTGCGGAGGCCTGCGAAGTGAGCTTCAACCGCATCACGGTGGACGGCGACACCAGCACCAACGATACGCTGGTGGTAATGACGGGAGGCGCCTCGGACGCGGCGGACCTCGGGTCCGCGGAACTGGATCGTCGCACTTTTGCGACCATGCTTGCCCGGGTATGCACGGATTTGGCGCGACAAATAGTGCTCGATGGGGAAGGCGCAACGAAAGTGGTGACAATCCGAGTGCGCGGGGCCCGCGGTAAACCCGACGCAACCCGCATCGCCCGAGTCATAGCCGAATCTCCCTTGGTTAAGACGGCCTTTCATGGAGAAGACCCGAACTGGGGCAGAGTGCTGGCCGCAGCAGGGAGGGCAGGGGTGGAATTCGATCCGAGGGTCGTGGACCTTTTCATCGGCCCGGTGGCCGTACTTCACGACGGGGCCCCGGTGGAAGGCGATTGGGAGCGGTCAGCCCACGCCGTGATGCAAGAAAGGGAATGGGAGGCCGTGCTGGACCTCAAGTCGGGTCAGGCGGAAGCGGAGCTGCTGACCACCGATTTGTCGGAGGAGTACGTGGGCATAAATGCGGATTATCGGAGCTGACGGCATGGGTGCCGACCCGGATTGGTCGCGACCGATCGTCGAGGGCGGAGGGGCCCGGGGATCAACACGGGATGCGGGGGGAACAACCGGCTCTCGGTGGACCCATGGGCCGGTGCCGGGAAAAAAGAGCCCTTTACCCGGATGTCGCCTTTACTTTGCCGAACTGCTGTGATATTAACATTCGATTGCGTTCCATAAGAGCCATGAGGAGGAAGGAGAGACGTGGCACTCGAGGTAGAGAAGAAGAAAGTAATAATAGAAAAACACCGGCTCCACGAAACGGACACGGGTTCGCCCGAAGTCCAGATCGCTCTGCTGACCGATCGCATTACCCATTTGACCGAGCATTTCAAGATTCACAAGAAAGACCACCATTCACGCCGTGGGCTGTTGAAACTCGTCGGTCAGCGACGCAGGCTG
>JAZDOF010000945.1:0-8641 GCA_043799015.1 Pseudomonadota bacterium
CGCGTATGGGAGCACGAACTGAGCGTGGGACAGGAGGATGGAGTTGCGGGGCACGGATACTCCGAGTCTTACGGCATCCACCGTAATGTTGTTGGGCAAGGTCCCCGGGCTGTGTACTTCAACCCGGTCCACGAAAATGAACAGCTTGACCGAGGCGTTGACCATGTAGTCGCGGTGCACAAGCGCGTTGACAAGAACCTCGCTCAGGGCTTCCGCGGGAACCTCCGGCACACCCGGTTGGTTGAACCCCAGGCCGGGTTCGGGCACGCGTCGCAAATTGCGTACGGCAAAAGCCATGGCCTGGCGGAACTGCTCGTGGAGCCTGCCTTCGCAGTTCGTCCGATCGAGATAGGTGTCGTCGCTCAACCGCTCCCCCGGGAAGCACGCGGCCTGAATGCAGAAAAGCGGTCGCCGGCGGGCAACGGAGGTGCCGAAGAGCATCAACCCGGCCAGTGTCGGCGTGCCTGACTTGGCGAGGCCAAGGGCCTCCAGAAGCCGACCCAACGGAACGTCGGAATCCGCGAACGCGGTTTGGAACTTCTTCTCGTAAAACCGTGCGAATGCCCCGATATCCAGATCATCGAGCCCTGCATCAACCACCGGTTGTTCATCCGCGTAGAGTTTGTGCCCTGCTTGGAAAAGGCGCTGAAGTTCTTCCGGCGATGTGACCTTTCTCTTGTCCGCGCCCTGCTTGACCCAAAACCGTCCGTCGTTGTCGCAATAGGGCTTGTTCAGGCCATCGGGGATTTCCACCACGAGGACCATCTTTCCCCCGACACGTTGCGACAAGGTGCGCATGGGCGCGGAGGGCCTGACATTGTGCGCGGCGGCATTGCCCAATAGTTGGTTGAGCCGTCGAAGCTCCGCAGCATCGATCCCCTCGACCATCCCTTCGTCGTTCACTCCGATGAAGATTCGCCCGCCGGCGCCGTTCAGGAGCGCGGTCATTTCCGCGGCAGCCTGTTCCGCGTTGTTGAACGTAAGCTTGAATTGCCTACGGCTGTCCTCACCAAGAGATATTTCGGCTTCTATTTCGTTCTCGGTCACGGTGGTCCATTAATAAGTGATCATGCATCCGCATCGGCAATCTATCATCACCGACGCGGCCGAACAACCGGCGATCAAGACCGAATCGGTGTGGAAGAGGTAAGGAGGAGAGTCGGAGGCAGTCCCGGACCCAATTGGGAATGAACACGAAATGCTGATTTCAGGATTCCCATCGCCACCTTTTTCACCTCTTTCGGCAGCAATCGCCTGTTTGCCTTCGAGTCCTCGCGGTTCATTCTTACCCCGGCATGGTTACAACCCGGAGGTTGCCGTTAGGGGGCAAAGCTTCAGTGCGGGAAGGGGCCGACATGACACACGCCGAAACCTCCGAAGGTCTATACTCGGGGACTATCCGGGCGAGGGCCCGCAGCGCTCCGGCATCGTCCGTATCGGCACAAACGATCCTGACCGCTTTTTCGATGACATCGAGTCGGTTCCTCCAGTTCATGCCGTTTTGAAGGAAGACCTTTATCGACTCGTGGGCCGATTTCCCAAACATCTCCTCATGGAAGGTAAGCTCCTCAAAAAGCTTTTCTCCGGGTCTGGGGCCGATGAACTCAATGGGAACATCGCAGTCGCCCTCATGCATGAGTCGAACCAATTGGCGCGCCAGGTCGAGCACCTTGACCGGCCGGCCCATATCCAGAACGAGCACCTGTCCCGATTCCCCGAGGGCCGCGGCTTGAAGCACGAGCATAACCGCTTCGGGTATGGTCATGAAATAGCGCTGCATATCGGGGTGGGTTATGGTGAGGGGACCACCCCGGCCGATCTGTTCCATGAAGATGTTCACAACGCTGCCCTCGGATCCGAGGACGTTCCCGAACCTTACCGCGACGAAGCGCGTATCGCTTATGTGGGACATGGCCTGGCAGTAGATCTCGCAGACCCTTTTGGTCGCGCCCATGACGCTGGTGGGGTTAACCGCCTTGTCGGTGGATATCATCAGGAAGAGCTCGACACCCACCGCGTCGGCCGCTCGTGCGACGGCCCCAGTGCCGCCCACGTTATTTCTGAAACATTCCGCGGGGTGCTGCTCCTGAAGGCCCACATGCTTATGCGCCGCAGCATGAAAAACGAGATTGGGTAGGTGCCGGCGGAATGTGTCAAGCATGTTCGATTCGTTGGTGATGTCGCAAAGCACCGGGACCAAGGCCGTGCCCGCCGGCCCTCCCTGTTCGGCCAGATGTCGATGGATATGGAAAAGACCGTTTTCGGACCTTTCCATAAGGACCATCTTGGCAGGGTGCCGTTGCAGGATCTGTCGGCATAATTCGGAGCCGATGCTCCCGCCGGCGCCTGTGATAGCAACGATCTTACCTCGGATAAGGTCGGAAACCTGTGCGCTGTTGATTTTGACTTCTCGTCGGCCGAGCAGGTCCGCTATGTTGATGTCCCGCAGTTGTTCGAGCTTAGGCGCGCCGTTCACAAGCTCCGCAAGGGGGGGCAAAACTTTGATCTTGACCGAGGTATCCCTCAGGGAATCGTGGATTCGCGTCATCAGTTCACGATCCGCGGAAGGGATGGCCACTATCACCGATTCGATCGCGTTGCCGGCTATGTAAGCCGAAACATCATCCAGCCCACCCAGCACGGAGATGCCGTGTATTGCCGCGCCGTGTTTGCGCGGGTCGTCATCGAAGAACGCCTTTACCGTCATTCCGCTGCAACGGTTTCGGACGATCTCCCTCACCAGCATTTCCCCGCCGTCGCCCGCGCCGAATATGACGGTCTTGTCCATATGACGGGATGGGGCAGGCCCGATCAGGGCGAGGACATGTTCTCTCACCAGGCGTAACCCGAGCAAAAAGCCGCCGATGACCAAGCTCGTCACGAAGAAGTCGGCCAGGATCACGCCCCTGGGCATGGTTTTCAAACCCACGGCCACGGAAAACCAGCATAGAAGACCCGATGAGACGATACCGTGCATCAGCACGCGCTCGGCTTCCCGGACGCCGGTGTATCTCCAGTCCGCCGTGTGGCCTTTGAGGAGAACGAATACCGCCGTCTTCATGAGAGCGATTAAGGGTGCAAGTATGAAGGGGTCCCGCTTCAGAACGTCGGGTACGTTGAAATCGAACCGCAATTCGTAGGCCAACCAAAAGCTTAGGACCGAGGCAACAAAAACGGTTGGAATGATGGCGATCCTGAAGCGTACGTATTGCCTAACGCGATAGAATAAGCGCCCACCCGTAGTTAGTATCTTGAGAAACAACGATTCAGACCCCGACATGACCAACTCCCTTGCGGTGCCGCCCATCGATACCGGTGAAGGATCCTTACTCCCCAAGAACTCCCATGTGCCGGCGGTGCCGAACACTGGGGATTGGGAAGGCATTTGCACGGTTCCCCACCGCAGACGGAGGCATTAACAAGGAAAGGCTTCGCCCCCATGCCCCAAAGGGCAACTCATTGATTTAATTGAAGTAATCAGATATTGAGTTGAGCCATCCGAAGTGTACGCTGATCGATGAGCGGGCGGCCCATTGGACACACCTGCACCCTGACCATATTCCCCCCCTAGCCATAAGTCCGAACGCCGGAAAAGTGTCTGTATTGTTTTTCGCGTAGTGCTTCATTCCAATAATTGACGGCCCCACCCGTCCATGTTCCGGTTATTTTCCCTACACGGCGCGTTGCCTGCCGTGTCCGGATCGAAGCATGTATTAAACTGAGGAATAACCGAGTCACTGTCCTTAATGATATCCCTGAAGGCGGGCTTGGTCAAGTACTAAAAGGTCGTACAGGCCAACCTCGATCGACAAAGAACGAACTCCGAGGGAACAAGGACTCGAAACCGCCAATGGTCCGTGGGAGCGGTAATTCTCGGCCCGATTCCCGTTGGTTGAAGGGGGCCTCATGATTTCCCTTCACCGTCGGTGCTATCATAGTGTGCGTAGTGGTATCGTTGATAGTGACCGTATCCGTATCGGCCATAGTGGTAGCCGTACTTGGAGGTTCCGGCATCCACGCAGTTGAACACCGCGCCCAGAATGGTACCCGCGCCTGGACGTGACAAGTCGTCTACGGCGGACATCACCATATCGGCCGACGCGTGGCCTTGCCTAACAATCAAGATTATTCCATCCACCAGGCCGGCGGCGATGCGGGCGTCGGGCACACCGACCGCGGGTGGACAGTCGAGGAAGACGAAGTCAAAGTCGTGTTTCAACTGTTCCATCAAGGCCCGCATACCCGCGGATCGCAACATGTTTGCAGGATCACGCGGTATTCCGCCCGAAGGTAAGAAGAAAAGGTTGGGCACGTCGGTGGTCATTATCATGTTCTGGTACCGGGTGCCGCTGCCGTTGGTCAGTATTTGGACGAGTCCGCGATTTTCCTTTGGCGGGGTACCAAAGACCCTTGCCAGATCGGGCCGCCGCAAATCCGCCTCCACTAGGAGGCATTTCTTTCCGCTTAATGCGACGGTGGACGCAAGGGACGCGGAAACAAAGGTCTTGCCTTCTCCGGGAGACGCACTGGTAAAGAGGATGGTCTTGAATGATTCCTGCCCATATGTAAGGAAAATGGACGTACTTACGACGGACAAAGCGTCCGCCATGGTGGAAGTGGGATTGCTCACGGCCGTAAGCTCAGCGGGTAGGCCGTCGATGTCCGAGCGCTTGCGGCCGTTAGGCCGGGAGATCTGTGAACTGTTCGGCACCATTCCGAGGTTGAGCAGATGCATGCGCGTCAGGTCGCGAACGTCCCGTACGCTCCGATCCAGGTGTTCCTGAACGAAAGCGGCCATGACTCCGCAGACCAGGGCCACAAACACCCCTATGAGCATGTTTATGGCCGTGCGGGGCCTCACCGGGCTAACGGGGAGGTTGGGCGGCACGATGGCCAGGATGTTATTGCCGATGATCTGCGTGCTGAGCTGTAATTCCTTTGATTTCTGAAGGAGCACACGAAAAATCGCTTCATTGGTTTCGGCTTCCTTCTTGAGCACCGCGTATTTTACACCGAGGGTTTGGTTGTCCATGGCCAGTTGCTTGGCTTTTTCAAAAGCCGCCTCGGAGAGTTGTTCCTGTTCCTTGGCGGTGTCGGTTACGACCGATATGTTGCGTCTTTGTTGTTCGGCGATCCTGGCCTTGATGAATTCGATTTGCTTTTGCAAAAGGACCAGCTTCGGCGCGTTCTCCGAATACACTTCACGCATTTGCGCGGATTCGGCCTCCAGTAAGGACAGTTTGCCGTGGAGTTGCTCCAGGTCGGGGGTTCTGATACCGGACAAAGAGGCCGCAGAGGCCCCCCCACCGTCTTTTTGAAAAGCCTCAAGTTGGACTCGTTGTTCCTTGCTCTTCACAAGGCTTTCGGCGGCTCTCTGAAAAAAGGTCAGTATGTGGTTTGCGCTTTCGTCCACGGAGACCATGCCGTTCTTGCCGGTGAACTCCACAACGGCCGCTAAGGACCTTACAACCTTGGTCTCAGCTTCCACGGTTTCCTGTTTCAGCCATTCGCCGGCCTCCTTCTGGATACGGCGCCTTTTATCCAGATTCTGGGCCAGATAAATATCTATGTGGTTCCTTAACATATCCCGGGCAAACTCGGGTGACTTGGCTTCCATACCGACCTTGATGAGGCGGCTCTTGCCTTCCCTGGTTGCGGAGATTCGGCCCTTGATCGCTCCCACGAACGGGGCCAGCGGATCGGTTTCCGTGGGTGCCGCCTGTGGGGTGGGTACCGTGAACCATGGAATCATAGACCTGAGCCCAGCCTTGATTCGCGCGAAAATGCCCGGCGGGGGAGAGAACTCTAAACTCTCGGTAAGATTCATTTTCTTTATGAGAGCTTCAATTTGGGACCGGTCTTTGAGTATTTCGATCTGTGTAGCGAACACTTCCTGCTCGCTTCCTCCGCCGATTCCCTGCGTCAGTGCGTCACCCAGACTGTTCAAAGAGGTGCCGGTGTCTTTCTCCACTTCCAGCACGGCCTCGGAGCGATATATGGGAGTGCTCATTACGGTCACGAGTACAGCGGAGCAGAAAACAAGTGCGGCTACCGCGATCACGGTCCTTTTTCTTCTGAACAGTATTGATAGATAATCCCTAAGTTCTCGCTCATCACCGTCCACGGACCTGAAGCCCCCGTCCGGCGGTAAGTTCAGGTTCAGCGAGTTCGGCGGCGGCGTTCGGCCCCAGGAACGGGCATCGTCCTGTATGACGTCGGGTAAACTGTTATATGGTGGGAGCTCTTTTCTGTTCATTATCGGACTCCGCCTCCTCAACCGTTAGCTCAATAATTAGGATGTCTCATCGAGGCCTATGTTGTCAAATCATCGCACGTGCGCCGGGCTCCTTGGCTTCCGGGACCACTTGGAGTAAGTTGTGGTAATGATCGACTTGCACTGTCACATCTTGCCCGGCGTGGACGATGGTGCGACGGCTATGACCGAATCCCTCCGTATGGCGGTGTGCGCGTACCAGGACGGAATTAGATGCGTCGTTGCCACGCCGCACAATGGAAGCGGGAAATACCCAACCCGCGCCGAAGTCATGGAGAAAACTGTTGAAACGGTCAACGCGGCTCTTGCTGTCAAAGGCATAGGGCTTACCGTTCTGCCCGGCATGGAGGCCCGGGTGACCCCGGACCTGCTCGACAGGTTGCTGCAAAAGGAAGTGAGCACCATAAACGGCGGGCAATACTTGCTGATTGAATTGCCTGCGCCCCAGGTACCCGCGGGCTTCGAGATATTGCTTCAACAATTGGTGGCGCATGGTTTCCGCCCGATCCTGGCCCACCCGGAGAAAAATTTCTTCATCCAGGAACATGTTCAATATCTGTACAAGCTGCTTCTGTCGTTTTCACCCGGCGACTTGCTCGTTCAGATAACAGCGGATTCTCTCATGGACGAGGCAGGAAGGCCCGCGGCCAAATCCGCGGCAATTATGCTGGAGCACAATTTGGCCCACATACTGGCGACCGATGCCCACTCCTCCCAGATACGGCCGCCCATTCTCAGCCCTGCGGTTAGCCGAACCGCGCGTGTTGTCGGCCCGGATAGGGCTAGACGAATGGTGCTGGAAATTCCCCTGGCAGTAGTGGAAGGAAGGGATGCGTCTCCCTATATCGAGGCCCCTTCAAACCCGCGTCGTTGGTGGCGGATCTTATAGTTCCCCATCTTCCTCAAGGCTCATTCATGACTGCGGCAACGGCACAACCCCTTGTAAGACTCTCGGCCGTTGAAAACACTAATATATCCAGACAAACTCCCCGAAGTATCCCACTGTACTCAGACTAACGGGTAAACTTGATGCTAAGATGTCGCTGCCGGCAAACTCCATCTTCGTGTTACGGTGGCCGACTCGCAACCCCGCCGAGCCCCACACAACATTGGGGAGCTTCAGTCCCACGGCGTATTCCCATTCCGTAACTTCTGCGGGGTTGGCGCGTAACGAGAGTTCCTTACGATACGGGTACGGGAAGCGGTAGCGAAACTCCAAGGTTGCCGATACCGTAGGCCAAGCCAGTACGTAATACGAGGCGTGGCAACCGATCGTAAGAGGAGGGTAACCTATTATTTCCCCATCGTTGGCGGTGATGCCGGCTAGGTTGTTGTAGCTCATGCGGGGGCGATCGAGATCCTGGTCAATATTCAGTCCGAGTTTGGCGCCGTAACGCTCGAAAACATCTACATCGGCCCCTACGCGCCAATTGAGCCAGTTAACGTATCCGTGACCGCTCCCCGTGGGATTGGAGGTACCTCCCGCCCTTCCGGCGGCCGGTGTGCGGCGTACATCAGCGTAATAGTGTGTCCTGAAGGAGAAGCGGCTGACCTGCACCCGGGCCATAAATTCGACATACATGCCCTTGCTGTGCAGGCTTATCCCTTGGTCCGTTTCCAAATCGATCACTTGGCCGCGATACTCGATTTCCCCCTTGGTGAGATCTACCCACATCGGCCTGACCCGCACCTCCCCTCCGAAATATGGTGGGAAAAGCCATGGATTGTATGGATCGGCGGAACCGGGAATCTCCCGATTGAAAAGCGAGGACCCTAGGGATCCGATACTCGATAACAATGAGGCTGCCGACGAACTCAACGCGTCCTGAGCATGGGAAGAAGCGACACTTGTAAGAAACACCGCGAGATAGAATGCCGATGCCGTGATGAATCGGACTACTTTCCCGCCGGGATGTTCATGTCCCGCCCCCGAGGCAACACATCCGCCGGCGTCCGGTGAAAGCCACCCCGCCTTGGACGGAACACACACCGGTTTGTTCCTCGATGCCGTCAACCATAACCTCACGCGAAGCCGCTCTTAGCATGCTATGTCCGAACATACCGGAAAGCGGAGATCCAGTCAATCTCTTATGTGAAAAGAACTCATACCGCAGGACAGGACTTCGCGAGGCACACGGTCTCCGGCTACGAATCACAAGCGGCATTAGGACGGCTGAGAAACTCTAATTGGGCTTCTCTCAATAAATGAAAGGCCATTCGCCCTTTACCAACACTATGTTCATACCTGTGGAACAACGTTAGCGTGACTGATTTCCCAGGATAAACCGACTGATACGATTGACGATTTCTTGCTTCCTAACGAGGTCCGGGGTGTTGCGCACAGCCAGCGCGTACCAATATAGGGCG
>JAZDOF010000954.1:0-11089 GCA_043799015.1 Pseudomonadota bacterium
GCATGGCCTAACGGATAACGCTCTGATTTAGTTATTTTATAAGGCCAACAGGACCCCTCCACTCCCGCCTTTGCAGGCGCAATTCGATAGTCGCACGGTGCCGCACCGGTGTTTGTCTCCGCCGATCCTCGACTAAAAGCACTTCCCGTCAATCAAGGATGAGACTTGCGTCTCCATAGCTGTAAAATCGGTATGTTAGACGTACCGCCTCGTGATAAGCGCTCATGACGAGTTCCATGCCGGCGAACGCGCATACGAGCATGAGGAGGGTCGAACGGGGCAGATGGAAATTGGTAATCAAGCCGTTTGTAATCTTAAAGTCGTAACCGGGCGTAATAAATAGATTGGTATGACCTGCCAGGTGCGCTGTTTCGTCCTTGTACGCGGATTCCAGAGTCCGCACGGATGTGGTTCCCACCGCGATGATACGACGCTTGTCATTCCTTGCCTCACGAATGAGCCGATCGGCATGTTCCGGCACCTCGTATCGCTCCGACTCCATCTTATGTAAGAGAACGTTTTCATCCCGGACGGGCGAGAAGGTCCCCGGCCCCACATGGAGCACTATTCGGGCTATGTCGATACCCCGATGGGTTAGTTTGTCCAGTAGTTCCTCGGTGAAGTGCAGGCCTGCGGTGGGAGCGGCCACGGAGCCGGGGGTCCGCGCGTAAACCGTCTGGTATCGGGTCCGGTGATGGCCCTGAAAGCGATCTTCCGGCCTTATATACGGAGGCAAGGGGACTCGTCCGTGCGCGTCAAGGAAGGCGGGAAAGCCCGTCTCAGGAACCGGGAAACGGACTTGAACGCGGCCCGGACCGACGACATTCACCGCGGTGATGGGGGGACCGCCGTCAAGGACAACCTCAGAGCCGGGTTTTAAGGGCTTGCTTGATTTTACCATGCAGACGCGTAACGCCTGGTGGATGGATCCATGGTCCTGATTGGCCGTTGCGGGATCCAGAACCAAGAGCTCGACCCTTCCGCCGGACGGCTTGCGCCCTATAAGGAGCGCGGGGGTGACCCGTGTTTCGTTGATGACCAGGAGATCATCGGGGGAGAGCAGGTCGGGAAGATCGGCGAATACTCTGTGCTCGATCTCTCGTGCTCTTTTGCGCATGACGAGAAGCCGGGAGTCGGACCGACCATCCGAGGGGTGTTGGGCAATTAATTCCTTCGGAAGATCAAAGTCATAGGAGGATAGACGATAGGGTTCGGGGATGGAATTCAACGACATTTACGGCCTTCAGATGGTGACCTCAACCTCGGAAGTGTTCGTGCCGAGCGGTTCTGATCTCATCTTAGCGTTTCCTTATGATTTCGTCCGTATGTGATGGTATCACAACATACCATATCCTTACGCGTAATCCCTCGGTGCGTGTCGCATCCGGTTCGCTGAAGTCGGACCGTCGTTGGTATTCGCGCCCGGAGGAGATGTGGAATATCGTTATTTATCGTCGGACGGCCGAATGGAACGCTCTCAAAAAGAAGCCGACACGGGACCTTGATCCGCTAACACACACATGTCGAGCGATTGCTGCTCATCCAACGTTCAAGATCGTCGATTATCGACTTGCCGATTGCGTACTTGTCCAGCTCGCAGGGTTTGCGGAAGGGGCGGCGGCTCATAAGTCCGAGGACCTCTTCGGTGACGTCGCGGGATAGGATATCGTCTTCCGTGAACATCAGTATGTCTTCACTGCTGGAGAGGCTCCGGACCCGCATCTCTTGTTCTCCGCTGCCGTGAGGCTCGGGTATCAGTACCGCCCGCGTCCCGGTCAACAGCAGTTCGTTTACGGTATTGTAACCGGCCCTGGAGATGACCAGCTCCGCTTGGTTCACGAGATCGACCAGGCTTGGAATGAACGGTCGAAACTTTACTTTACCGCCGAAATCCTTCTCTCGGATCGCTTGCGCGGTCTCACGATCAATGTAAGGATCAAGAATCACCACCACTTGATGTGAATCGCAGAGCCCGGCCCGGGTGAGTAGTTCCAACAACTTCAGGGATAATTCAGGGACCTTGGAATTTCTACCCATTGAAATGACGATGGTTTTTGCGTCGTAGAGCCCGAAGCGATCCAAGACTTCTCTTCGTGGGGCAAGCTCACCCACGACTTTGCTGGTGATCTTGCCTAGATAGTGGATCTTCGGTTCGAGCTTGGGATCATTTCCAAGGAAAGCCTGGTTAATATCAATGATTTCCCTGTCCTCCAACACGTACATGAAATCATAGAGCTCGCCGATATTGATGGACTCAGACCGATGCCGGGGGTTCTCGTAAGGAATGGTCAGCAGAGGCACCCACCTCATGATGCCCCGACAAACGTGGACCAGAGCAAAGTCCGCGGGGCCTCCCTTGCGTATCCATTTTTTCATAAGGACGGGAATCAACTCGCTCATTTGACCCGTCATGTTGTGTTCAACCATCAACGCGTCAGGTTTGAAGAAGTCGTACGTAGCCAGTATGATTCGTTGTCGAAAGTCGAAGATCGATTCCAGGTCGAAATCTTCCAGATACCTGCACTTCATGGTGTCGTTATGGTCGATGTCCAACTTGATGGAGGGGAGTTTTACGACTTCGATTCCTTGGTCGAAGAATATTTGAGGCACGGGCGTGCAGGACAAAACGAGGAAGTCTATGTCCGGCCGCCACTTCTTGATTCCGGTGATCAGGGCCAATGTCCTGAACGCGTGGCCCAGACCGATGGAGTCGTGGGTATATACGAGAATTCTTTTTATTTTTCCGGACATCATCCTAAATCCTCGTCCGATTACGGTTTTCCGGCCGAAAAGCCGCCATGAGCATCATTCTCGTCATATGGCACATCCTAGAGCATCGCATCCCGTTAAATTCAGGTCTCCGGCAAAGTGACAGGCAACCGAATGATCCGAGCCCACTTCCTGCAATTGGGGAACGGAGTCGGAGCATATTTCTTGACGATAGACGCATCTCGGATGAAAAGGACATCCGGAAGGCGGATTGATCGGGTCCGCGGTTTCGCCCTTCAGGATAATCTTGCGACCGACCAATTCGGGTCTGGTGGTAGGGACATTGGACATAAGGGCTTCGGTATACGGATGTCTAGGTCGGTTGAAGAGAGGTTCGGCAGGTGCGTATTCCATGATCCTGCCGATGTACATGACGACGATTTTGTTGCTGAAGTGTCGCACCAGCCCCAGGTCGTGGGAGATGAACAGGTAGGCCATTCCGTATTGTTCCTGTATATCCAGGGCCAAGTTGACTATCTGTGCCTGTACCGAGACGTCCAAGGCCGATGTGGGTTCATCGGCCACAACCAGCGCCGGCCTAAGTGCTACGGCGCGCGCTATGCTTATGCGTTGCCTCTGTCCCCCGGAAAAGGCGTGAGGATACCGGGAAAGATGCCCAACCTTGAGTCCCACCAGGTCGGTTAGTTCTCGGATGCGGTCCTCCAACTCCCGACCACGCATTACCTTGTTCACCACGAGAGGTTCCGCAATTATGTCCCGTACCGTCATCCTCGGGTTTAGCGAAGCCGATGGGTCTTGAAAGATCATCTGGATGTGAGGTCTAAGCTTTCTCATTTCCGCGGAGGAAAGGGCGGCAAGGTCGGCAGGGACGCTTTCGTCGGGGGGGTAGAACCATATTTTTCCTTGGGTCGGCCGATACGCGGCCATGATCATCCGGCCCACCGTGGTCTTGCCGCACCCCGACTCTCCCACGAGTCCGACGGTTTCCCCCCGGTTAACCGTGAAAGAGACGCCGTCCACGGCCTTTACATGGCCTACCACCTTCCTGAAGACTCCTTTGCGAATGGGAAAGTGTTTCTTCAACGCCTCGACATTCAATAAGACTTCGGATTCAGCCACGGCATCCTCTCACATTCTCACGCACATAAGCGGGCAAGCAACCTGGTGGTCATCCGAGACGGAAGTCAGGGCGTACGGGCGGTCACGACAAACCGTGTCTCCCCCACACTCCATGCAGCGTCCGAAGAAGGGACAACCCGGGATTACGGCATGCGGCTCGGGGAGAGAACCTTCGATGCTTGCCAAGTGAGTACGGACGGGAGTGTCGATACCGGGGACGGATGTGAGAAGGGCCTTTGTGTAGGGATGAAGAGGCTCCCTGAAAATCACGTTGACCGGCGCTCTTTCCATCACTCGACCGAAGTAAACCACCATAACCTCATGACTGATTTCGGCAATTACGCCTAAGTTGTGGGATATGAAAAGTATCGACATTCCCATTTCTTCCTGGAGGCTCTTGAGAAGCTCCAGAATTTGGGCCTGCACGGTGACGTCGAGTGCCGTAGTCGGCTCGTCGGCAAGCAATATCTTGGGTTTGCAGACCAGCGCCATCGCAATCATCGCCCTCTGCCGCATGCCTCCGGATAATTCGTGAGGGTAAGCGTCAATTCGGTGTTCGGGCTGAGGTATGCCCACCCTGTGCAACATCTCGACGGCACGATTGCGGGCCTCGGCCTTCGACACGTCGGAATGTAACCTTAGCGCTTCTATTATTTGATTACCCACCGTATGCAATGGGCTGAAGGAGTTCATGGGTTCCTGAAAAATCATGGCCACTTCGCGGCCCCGTATACTCCTGGCAAGCCGACCGACGGGGTTCACCTCGGCCATGTCCAATTGTTTAGTGGTGCCGTCTTCGTCGTCCAACCTAAGGAGGATGCTACCTTCGACTATCCTCCCCGGAGCAGGAACTATACGAAGGATGGACTGCCCGATCACGCTCTTGCCCGAGCCGGACTCGCCTACTATCCCAAGGGTTTTCCCCTGCTCCAGCGAGAACGTTACGCCGTCGACGGCCCGTACCACGCCTTCATCCAGGAAGAAATGAACCTTGAGGTTTTCGACCTGCAAGGCAGGTATCATTCGCGTTACCTCGAATAGGGGTCTACCGCGTCGCGAAGCCCGTCCCCGACAAAATTGAATGCCAGGACGGTGGCGATCACGAACGCGACGGGAATCAACAGCCAAGGATACAGTGCGATTGTAGATATGTTTTGGCCTTCCTTGAGCAAAGCCCCCAGGCTCGTGATGGGCGGCCTCAAGCCTATGCCCAGGAAGCTCAATGCCGTTTCCGCCAGTACCATATGTGGTATGGAAAGTGTTACCGACACAATGATGTGGCTGGTGAAGGACGGGAGGAGATGGCGGAAAATAATCCGTGCATGACCCGCACCCGCGAATCGAGCCGCGAGCACGAATTCTTCCTCCCTGAGCGCCATGAGTTTCCCGCGCACTACCCGCCCCAAATCGGTCCATCCGACTAGGGAAAGTATAATCGTAATGGTGAAATAGACCTTCAAGGCCGGCCAATGGGGCGGCATCGCGGCCGAAAGGCCCATCCAAAGAGGTATGGCGGGGAAGCAACGAATGATCTCGATAACCCGCTGGATGATCCCATCGGTCCAGCCCCCGATATATCCCGATATCCCGCCGAGGACCAAACCCAGAATAAGACTGAGCAGCACCCCCACCATACCTATCGAGAGCGAAACCCTGCTGCCGTAAAGACATCGACTGAACACATCCCGGCCCATACGGTCGGTTCCGAAGAGGAAAATCTTCGCCGGTTGGTCCACCCCGAATAAATGAAAGTCCGCAGCCCAAAGGCCCCAGAACTCGTACGGCGCACCTCGTACGAAGAGACGGATCGGGTGGAAAGAGCCGGGCACTTCCTTGTAGCTGATTTGTTGAGTGTCAAGGTCGAAATCCATTTCAACCCTTTTCACAAAGGGTCTCCTGATGTTTCCCTCGTCATCGAACAAACGAACCTTACTTGGGGTGGCATAGATCGCGTCGTCGAACCGTTCGGCCTTGTCGTAAGGGGCGACGAACTCACAGAAAGCGGATGAAAGATACAATCCCGCGAGGAGGTACAGACCGAACATAGCCAAAGCGTGCTTTTTGTATCTCCACCATACGAGCTGTCTGGTGGAAGCGTTGAGGTATTTCTCGTTAGCGGAGGTCTCTTGGATCATGCGCCCTCCCTTCCGCCGAGTCTGATCCTCGGATCCACCCAGGCCAGGAGGATATCGGAGATGAGGGTCCCCACAACGGTAAGAATACTGAGAAACATCAAAAAGGTTCCCGCCAATTGCATGTCTTTGCTCATGAGAGCATTGAGCAATAACGGCCCGGTGGTCGGGAGGTTCAGCACGATCGCGGTGATGGCGATACCCGAGACAAGCTCGGGTAGGGTCCATCCGATGGTGCTGATGAGGGGATTGATCGCCACCCGAACGGGGTACTTGAGGATCAGCCGGACTTCCGACAGGCCTTTGGCTCTCGCCGTGGTCACATACGGTTTCTTGAGCTCGTCCAGCAGGTTCCCTCGAATGATACGAATGAACTTTGCCGTGTGCGAGGTGCCCACTATTATTACGGGGATCCACAGGTGCTTTAACAGGTCGATCACCTTGGCGACGCTCCATGGGGCCTCGGAGTATTCGGGGGAAAACAAGCCCCCGATGTTCATCCCAAGGTAAGAGTAAGAAACCCAGAGCAACACCAACGCAAAAAGGAAGTTGGGAGTGGCAAGGCCGATGAACCCTATAAGCGTCAAGAAATGATCCATCCAAGAATACTGGCGAACCGCGGAATAGATCCCTATCGGCACCGATACCGCCCAAGTAAATAACAAGGTAAAAGTTGAAATCATCACGGTCATCGCGAGTCTTTCGCCGATAAGGTCCTTCACCGGCTTGTTCCACTCGAACGAGTGGCCGAAATCACCTCGTACAAAGTTCCAAGCCCACGACAAGTACTGAATGTAAACGGGTTGATCCAGCCCGAACCTGCGTCTCAGCGACTCCAGTTCGGTCTGGTCCACGCTTTCCCCGCTCATTTTCAGCTCGGCCGCATAGGTCGTGAGGAAATCTCCGGGCGGCAACTGAATTATCGTGAACGAAATGATGGATATGGCTATGAGCACGGGGATCATTATTAGGATACGGCGAATAATGTACGCCAGCATGGTGTATCACTTCTTCCCATTCATATGTTTGTTCGACATAACGTACCGAAATGCCGACGGTAACCACCCAGTAAAGCCGTTTGGCCGAGACGACTATCCCGAGTCGGCCGTCATACTACCAGGCTTTATTTCACCGCCTTGTCGAAAAAGAACTGCTCGGGCCAAATCGGCCCGGGATTGGGATAGATCCAGCTTTGAAAATCTTTCTTCGGCAAATTGAACATGTTCGGCGCCGCGACGTAAAAATCGGGCGGTTCCCCTACCAGGCCGATAACCCAAAGGTTCTTTTCATTCAGAGCCATGATTGAAGCGAACAGTTTCTTCTGCTCTTCGCTCGAAACGGTTGTGAGAATCTTGCCGTACGCCTGCATGCACTCTTTGATTTCCGTCGGCGGTTCCTGCCCCTTGGCGCCCCCGGTCTGATACCATTGGGCAAAGTAAGGAGCGTGCAGGCTGTTGGAATCGTACGGGAAGTACCAACGTGGTTCCAGGAGGCACTCCATACCCCCATCGCCCGACCACAGAGCGATATCGTGCGCGGAGGTCTGCATCCGTTGTTGAAAGAGCTCCCTCGATTCGGATTTTACTTCAGTGTCGATTCCGAGTCGCGCGAAATTCGACGCGACTATTTCCGCCGTATCCACCCAAGTCTGGATGCCGACCATTACATCTAGAGTTAGACGGAGGGGCTGTCCGTCCGGGCGGTTCCTTTTTCCGTCGGGTCCGGTTTTGAAACCTGCTTCTTCCAGCAGTGCGGCCGCCTTGGTCAAGTCATGTTCGGTATAGGCCTTTTCGTAAGTGGGGCTGTAGAACGCGGACTCCTTCAGCGGCGCGGCTTGCCTGATCAACCCTTTGCCACGATAGATGATCTTGTTGATTTCACTTCTGTTTATGGCGTGGGAGAGGGCTTTTCTAACCCTCGCGTCCGAAAGGACCGCCTTCATCGCCGGATCTTGATGGTTCAGGTTGGGTGCCAGGAGCATGCCCACGGACGCGGTGGAGATCTTTGGGACCAGTTTGAACTTGCCTTCGGCCTTATTAGCCAGCAGGAGGACCGAGTTTTGCATCCCTCCCAGTCTTCGGCCCTGCATATCGATTTCGCCGGCGATTGCCTTCAATACGATGGTTTGACCTTCAGCCTGCAAGTCATGAACCACGCAATCTATGTATGGAAGCTGATTGCCGGCGGGATCCACCTTCCAGTAGTACGGGTTGCGTTCCATGATGAAGCGCTTGGCCGGGGCCGGAACCTTGGTGACCCAAGCGCAAATGGACGGCATCTCGGTATTGATGAACAGAGAGTCTTTGAGCGATGACACATCTTGGAAAAGCTTAACCCAGGAAGATGAGTTCTTTTCGGCCAGCAATTTAGCCAATTCTTCGGGTTGAGCATATTTCTTGTGAAATTTTTTCAGGTAATGCTTCGGCTTGGTTACCAGTTCCATGCCCTGGGGGCATGCGAGCTGTTGCAAAAACAGGCTGTACGGGGACTCAAACTCCACACTAAACGTGTAGTCGTCCAGCTTGGCAATCTTCGGCGCTTTTCCGCCCGGAGCCAGCCATTGAGGGGCCGAGGGGCTCAGCTCTTTGTTCAGAAGTATGTCCTCGAAATAGAACAGGATATCGCCCGCGGTGAAAGGTTCGCCGTCAGACCAGCGGATACCCTTCACGATGTTGAACGTGAACACCTTCCCGTCCTCGCTCACCGTCCATTTTTCCGCGAGGTTGGGAAGCAACTCATAGGTGGGACTCCAGCGCACCAAGGGGTCATATAGTACGCGTCGTACGCCGACAAGGTCGGCTACTCCCGTATATGCCCGCCTCCAAGTGCCGCCGTACCGTCCTACGCGCTCCAACGGGGTGACAACCGCAGGACAGGGAGGAAGTCTTTTGTCTATCGCGGGGAGCTTGCCGGCTTTGACTCTTTCGGCAAGCATCGGAGCTTCGTTGAATCCCAGAGCGGTTTCACCAAAAAGCCCCCCGGAAACCATAAACGCAGCCGCCAGAGCTACCGCGCCGGCAGTAACCAACACCGCCCTCGATTTCATAGCCACTCCTTGTCCATCTCCGATTTCCATCCGCGGATACGGCCGCTGCTCCATTCACTTCATCATGGGAGAGAGGCCGTGTATTTGAACCAGCACTTACATTATCGCATTCCAACAAAATGGCCACAGTAATAATGAGCCATACGGCGACATAGTCCCTTGAGAACGGCGCCTAGCCGGCGATTCGCCGGATTCTCGAAGCGTTCCGAATCACCTTTACGCTATTCCACGGTTGGTCAACGATCCGGTGCGGGCGACGGGCGGCCGCCCTTTTGTTCACTTCGGCGATACCGGGAATACCGCCTCATCCATGGATCGGTACGCTAGAACGGTATATCGTCCTCCGGCGGCGGAGGTTGATAAGCCGGTCGATCGTCCTGCTTGGGGGATGGTTCACCGCGCGGGGCCTGTCGGGGCGGTTGCCGAGACGGTGGTTTCCGATCCTCGTAATCATCGGATCCACGGCCTTGAGACTGTCCTCCAAGCATAATCATGTCATTGGCCACTATTTCAAAGGTGGTACGCTTGTTCCCGTCATTGTCTTCCCATTCCCGGCTCTGGATCCTGCCCTCCACGTACACTCGGTTGCCCTTGCCCAGGTACTTTCCACAAACCTCGCCGAGAGGTCCCCACGCGACGATGCGGTGCCATTCGGTCCGTTCCTGGTCCCTTCCGTCCTGGTCCTTCCACTGCACGGAGGTGGCTACGGTGAATGTCGCCATTGCTCTGCCCGAGCCGGTGTACCTTACCTCCGGGTCTTTGCCCAGATTGCCTATCAGCATGACTTTGTTGAGAGATTTCTGGGCCATGAGCCCCTCCCTGAATAGATCGGATCGCAAAAACACTTGGCGAAACCCAGGTTGAACGGTTATCCTTTCCGAAACGGACACGGCTTGTCAAGGCTAAAGGACGGAGGCCGCACCGCAGGCCGTTGAAGGAGCGCAAACTGACCGTACGCCGACGCATAATCGCCCTGCTCACCGAGCGCCCTTTGACCGCTAAGGATATCTCCCGAATGGTCGGGATCCGAGAGAAGGAAGCACTGGAGCATCTGACGCACGTGGTGCGGTCCGCGGATAACTCCTTTACGGTGATTGTGGAGCCGGCGCGGTGCCTCAAGTGCGATTTCCTTTTCAAGAAACGAGAGCGTCTGACAACGCCGGGCAAGTGCCCCATCTGCCGTTCGGAACACATATCGGACCCGGCATACCGGTTGACGGGCAAGACGGAGAAAAAAGGTACCCCGGCGGGGCGGGAACTTTCTGACGGCCATCGTATCACTTCGCTAACCATTGGAGCAAAAGGAACCATGACCGACCAGCAGCACGCTTCGGAAGAAGGCCTCTGCGAATACGAAGAAGACGTTCAACTCCCTGAGCAGGAGGCTCGGCTTCGGGACGTGGTGTCGCAGATGGTGCGTTCGTGTAAGGAAAAAGATACCATCGATCACGTGGGTACGGCGCTCATACCCTCGAAAGACCAGGTAATCCAGGCCCTGGGTATCCTTCATGATCTGCTTTTCCCCGGCTATTTCGGCACGCAGGAACTGACTCATTATACCCTCGAGTACCATTTGGGGACCGAGACCGTGGCCCTGTACGACGTCTTATCCACTCAAATAGCGCGAAGCCTACGCCACCAGTGCAAGCGCGATGAAAGTCTCTGCACTCACTGTCGCCGAAGAGGCCGGGAAGAAGCTCTCAGTTTCATAGAGCGGTTACCCGAACTGCGCCGTCTGTTGTCTCTCGACGTAAGGGCGCATTTGGACGGGGACCCTGCCGCGAAGAGTTTCGACGAGATCGTGTTCTGTTATCCGGGGCTTTACGCGATATCCGTCTACAGGGTTGCTCATGAATTGTATCTTAACCGCATACCGCTTATCCCGCGTATCATGTCGGAACACGCCCACTCCCTCACGGGGATAGACATTCATCCCGGAGCGACCATCGGCACCGGGTTCTTCATAGACCACGGCACGGGTGTGGTCATCGGCGAAACCACGCACATAGGCAATAGGGTGCGGCTCTACCAGGGAGTAACCCTCGGTGCGCTGTCGGTACCA
>JAZDOF010000956.1:0-2938 GCA_043799015.1 Pseudomonadota bacterium
ATCGCGACAGTGGCACTTGGGATCGCGTCGCAGGTCAGGTCGATGGCCTACGCGTATTTCGACGCAAACGAGAAGCTCAGACGCTCCAAAGCCATTCTCAAGAGTGCCGAGAGAGTGCTGAAGGTAGCTCGGACAGAGACCTCGAAGGATTCGCTGGACAAACTTGCCGAAACCGAAGCCGAGGCCGATGTCGTGTACGAACGGATTGAGGAATTGAGGGCCCTGGGGGAGGCAAACGCCGCACTCGCGGGTCTGTACGGCGTTATGGGGACCAACTACAACGAACCGTGTCCGTGAGCATTCCCTCCTGACGGCCAAAGGGCAACGGCCGGCGTTTGCGTGATCTTAATGTGCTGAAGGCACATACGAATTGAGCCGAGGGATTCAGAAACTGTCTCAAAACTCAGGGCACTTCGAACATCGTGGCACGATTGGGTGACATGTTGCAACAAATCCCCCCTGACCCCCCTTTTTGTAACTGACTGTAACCCACACTTGACGCCGTCAACGTATTGGGTTATATACGGGGGGCATGAGGATATGTGGCAAAGCAATCGGTTTGGAGGTTATTGATAGGATCAAGGGTACGTTGGAGGCCGACCCGCAGATCTCTCGTCGTAGGTTGTCCCGCCAAGTGTGTGAGTGGCTTGACTGGAGAGGGCCCAGCGGGAGGCTTCAAGACGGGAGTTGTCGGAAACTGTTGTTGGAGTTGGACAGGCGGGAATTTGTCCGGCTTCCTGAAATTGATCCTGTACCCGGGTTTGGGACGAATCCGGGGACCACTACGTACGAATTGCCCGCCATTGCCGAGGTTGAGTGCGAACTGCATGAATTGGGCAAGATTGATTTCATTCCGATAGTGGATTCACGAAGCGAGGAGGCGCGTATATGGAAAGCACTTATGAAGGAGTTTCACTATCTCGGTAAAGGACCGCTGTGCGGGCCACGGATCTTGTACCTCGTTCGAAGCAGAAGGTTCGGGTGGTTGGCCGCACTGAGTTTTTCCGGTGCCGTCAACCGCATGAAGGAACGAGATAAATGGATCGGCTGGACGGAAAAGGCCCGATATACCAATCTTCACCGAGTGGTCTGCAATAGCCGGTTTCTTATACTTCCGCAGGTACGGGTAAAATACCTTGCGTCCCATGTTCTGAGTCGGACCATGGCGCGGCTGGGCAACGACTGGAATGACGAATATGGGTACATTCCGGTACTGGCGGAAACCTTTGTCGACCCTGCGCGTTTCGACGGAACATGTTATTATGCATCCAATTGGACCTACGTAGGCGACCCTGCGGGACGGTCAACGCAGTTTCCCAACGGTAAGGCCTCCACAGGCAAGAAGAAGATTTTCTTGCATCCTTTGAGGCGTAACTGGCGCGAAATCCTCTGCCATGAGCCGCCAAGGCGTCTTGAGATGAGAGACGGGCCCGACCATTTCAAGAGTTGGGCCGATGAGGAGTTTGGAGCACTGGATCTATTTGATCGACGACTCACTGCAAGGTTGCTGGAAATCGCGGAGGACTTCTTCGCTCAGCCCGGGGCTTTGATTCCGCAGGCCTGTAACGGCTCCATTGCCAAGACCAAGGCGGCATACCGTTTCTTCGACAACCGACAGATTGATATGCAAGTCATTCTCAAACCTCACGTGGAGGCCTCGGCGCAACGAATCAAAGAGCATGAGGTAGTGTTGGCGGTGCAGGACACCACAACGTTGAACTACACATCCCACCCGAGCACGCAAGGCATCGGCCCGATCGGCACGAAGAAGCAGAAGGGTAAGGGACTGCTGTTGCACGGCACCATGGCATTCACGCCGGAAGGCACGCCTCTTGGGCTTTTGGATGTGCAATGCTGGGCTCGCGACCCTGCACAGGCCGGAAAGAAATATCTGCGCAAGGAATTACCGATAGAGGAAAAAGAAAGCGTTAAATGGCTCAAGAGCTACCGGGCGGCAGCAGAGGTCCAAGCCCTTTGCCCTGATACGAAGCTGGTGAGCGTGGGAGATCGGGAGTCGGACATCTACGAGCTTTTCTATGAGGCGCAGATTCATGAGCCAGGACCGGATCTCCTGGTCCGAGCGGAGAAGACCAGGAACAGACAGGTCGATCAGGAACATCTTTGGACCAGGATGGGTAACTTACCGGTAGCCGGCGGCCTGGGAATACAGGTACCTCGGCGGGGATCCCGTGCTGCGCGCCGCGCTCGGCTGGAGGTGCGTTATGCTCCTGTGGAGCTTCAAGCCCCCAAGGGAAAGAAGCTTCCTTCGGTGAAGGTTTGGGCGGTTTACGCTCGGGAAATAGGAGCTCCTGGTGATGCGGAGCCGGTTGAGTGGATGCTTCTGACCACGGTGGAGGTAAATTCCTTTGAAGACGCCCTCAAGATCTTGCGTTGGTACGAAATCCGCTGGAACATTGAGATTTACCATCGCATTCTGAAAAGCGGATGTCGTATTGAGGATCGAAGGCTCAACACTGCCGACCGCCTCGACGCATGTTTAGGCATAGATATGGTTGTGGGATGGCGGGTATTTCGTCTGGTAATGCAAGGGCGTGAAACGCCCAATCTCCCCTGCGACGTCATTCTGAGCGCGGACGAATGGAAGGTATTGTGGGCCGTTGACAAGCAACGGCCGCATCCGGAGGAGGTGCCTTGTTTGAGCTGGGCGGTTACCGCCATAGCAATTCTCGGGGGCTTCTTGAACCGAAAGAAGGACGGACATCCGGGCCCCACAACCGTCTGGCGAGGTCTGGAGCGACTCTTGGACATGGTTCTGTTCTATAAGATCGGAATGCCTGCATTTGTTCAGCGAGAGTGACCACAGTGACGGCGTTACGTACGGGGCAGAGTCAGCTTTAGTAAAGGGGGGTTAGGGGGGATTTTTCCGATCCATAAATCCCCCTAGCCCCCTTTTTCTAAGGGGGAACAAGAGGAGATG
>JAZDOF010000971.1:0-4951 GCA_043799015.1 Pseudomonadota bacterium
GTATCGTTCCGCTTGCTCGATCAGCCTCTTCAGATCAGGACCGGATAAGGAGTGCAGGTAGTCTATCTCGTTCTGTATGTCTCTCAGGATGTTGGCCAGCTTGGCCTGTCGCTCCTCGACCTGGACCAAAATGGATGCGGCCCGAAGAGACCGCATAGAAGAGGAGGAGCCGAGGACTCGATCTCGGATGAGAAACCAGATACCCACCGGAAAAGAAGCAACTATGATAACGAGCAATACGACGATGACTCGGAGAAGTCCCATAAGCTCACCGCCGAACATCTTGTTGTCGTACGTGCGACTCTCGGTTCTTTGGCCTGTAATCTCAACGTTGCGGAGTATGTTTTCCAATCTGTCCAGAAAGTCGTTGTACGCATCTTCCGTAGGAGAAGCTCCAACCTTTCCCGAAGAGGTAAGCGCTTGCTCTCTTAGGGGAGGTCCTGCGGCCCTGTCGGGCGAGTTGTCGGCCGTGGCGATCAACTTCCCGGAAGGTAGAGCTCCCTTACCCCCGGAGACACCAAACGCGGTCGTTTGGGCGTCGGTGAAGCTCGTGGAACAGGATCCTTCGCACACCGGTCCCGTTAACGACATGGTCGTGACGGCCACGAACGGCAGGATGAAAACGAGCCGTATCCACTTCTTGACGATCGACGCAACAGTAGGTGCCATCAACGCCGCTCCACGATCATATTATGCCGAGCTCTTTGCCTACTCGAGTACAGACCCGAACCACTTCGTCCAGGTCTTCAATGGTATGAATCGCCATCAGGCACGTCCTAATGCGCTGCGTTCCTTCCGGTACCCCCGGAGAGAGTACACAGTTGGTGAACAGCCCTTCTTCAAAAAGACGCTTCCAGAAGAGCAACGTGCGCCAGTCGTCTCCAACTATCAACGGAATTACAGGCGTTTGTGTGTTACCGATATTGAATCCCGCCTTCGTAATCTTGTCCACCATGTATTGCGTGTTGCGCCAAAGGTTTTCTCGAATTTCCGGTTCGGTGAGGACAACATCTATGGCGGCCCTGACCGCGGCTATGGCCGACGGAGGCATGGCGGCGGAGAAAATGAGGGCCCTAGAGTGATGCCTTATATACGATACTACGCGTTCGTCGCCGGCGACAAAGCCGCCCAGGGAAGCGAAGGACTTGCTGAAGGTCCCCATGACGAGATCGACCTGATCGGTTATTCCAAAGTGCTCCAGGACTCCTCTCCCCCCGCTTCCCAATACGCCCAGGCCGTGAGCGTCATCGACCATGATCCTTGCGCCGAATTCCTTGCACAATGCAACTATTTCCGGAAGCGGTGCGATGTCGCCATCCATACTATACACACCGTCCACCACCACCAATACCCCTTTGGAGTCAGCGGACACTTCCAGGTTTTTGCGTAGGGAATCAAGGTCATTGTGCCTGAAACGACGGACCTTGCCGAACCCCAACCGCACACCGTCCACGATACTGGCGTGAACGAGCCTGTCCATAATGACCGTGTCGCCCAAACCTACCAGCGGAGCAATGACCCCTTGATTGGTTAGAAAGCCTGTTGAAAAAACCTGCGACGCCTCTTTCCCCATGAAGGAGGCGAGCTCATCCTCCAATTGCTCGTGCAACTCCAAGGTGCCGTTCAAGAAACGCGAGCCCGAACAGCTCGTTCCGTATTCCTCGAGGGCGGCCATCGCGGCCTTGCGCACCTTAGGGTGGGTCGTAAGGCCGAGATAATTGTTGGACCCGATCATGATCATACGGCGGCCGTTTACGACCACGTGCGATCCGTCCAAACTCGAAATGGCCTTGAAGTAAGGATAAAGCCCGAGGGCTTTGGATTCCACGTCTCGATTAAAAGCCAGACACTTGTCGAATAGATCGCCCATGTTAGGGATTAGTCCCGCTCTTGTTGTTGACCGCCGTGTAATGACCGTTTTCCGGCGGTGGCTTCGAGCCGCGATAAGTCCTATCCGCAGCGGCTGAACAATTTCTCTTCGTCACAATCGACTCGTAGGAATCGCGGCCGGGTGCCTAAGCCCCGACGCCCCGTTCCGGCGATCCTAAACGGCGGACGGCCAACTTCAACCATAAAGCGGCCCTGCCGTCACCTGCCTATCTAAAGGCCGATCATCATCGGACCACATTTGTCCCGGACGGTCGGGTGTTTCGATTCGTTCCCCGAGCCGAGGGGTGTAACATAGCATAAAGGATGAGTCAAAGGAATCGGCGCGGCGGGATGCTCTTTAAGTTGAGCCTACGAAAGAAGTGTGATAGGAAGTGAGTAATCCTCGCAGGGCCTAGGAGCCGGAGACCACGTTGACGGACCTGAAAAAGCAACCGCTGATACCGGAAAGGGTGATTCTCGTAGGAAGCGGAGAAATCGCTCAAGAAGATGTGGAGCTGATGACGGACCACCAAATGCAGGTGTTCCTCCGAGAGCTGGACCCTTCCCTGTGGCCCGGCGAGATGACGCACCTTGTCCGCTACCTTTCCGGTGAGGAGCGGGTCCGTTGCATGGTTCCCGAGATCATGGCGGACAGGATAGGCCCCATTCGGGAATCTCTGGAGCGCGCAGCAATCGAGGTCTGGCGGGAATTGACGGTAACGAGGGGCTTCGGGCACGAGAGTTCGCAGGTAATCATCCACGAGATGGCAAAGTGCATGGAAAGGCTTTTCACGGAGTGCATCAGGGAAATCGGACCCAGGCGTTTATAACGTGATGTAGCGGTGTCGAGAACGGTTGGACCGTGTGCTCCGCCGACTCCCCACACGCGACTAATGCTGCTTGAATAGGACGTGGGCTCCGAAAATTGTCGAGTTGTTTGATAAAACTTTTTCCAAAGCGATGCGCGTTTGTAAGCGACGCGACGTTTCCGGCGAATGGAAGTCTTAGAAAATCACGCGAACCCGGCGGCCCAGATCGGGGACGGCGTTGTAGACTGAAGGTCGGGCCATCGACTTTTTGGTCTTGACAAAGGAAGTTCGCCGGCTTATTGTTTCAGACTCGGGGTTTGCAACCTTTTCCAGTCATTCATTCCTAGTACAAACGAGATAGTGAATAGGCCCAGACAAAGCTGCCGAAGTGGAAGAGCTCCGGGTTATTCTCATGCGCATCGGAGCCGTATGGACAACTGGTATTTCACGATGATGAAAGGAGAGAGGATATGGCCGAAATAGGACACGGCGGAAAAGAAATCGTCGAGCGGATTATGGAGCCCGCCGCGGCTCGCGAAAAGATCAAGGGACTGCCCCTGATGCCCGTACGAAGCCAGATCGCCAACGAGGTCATCGGCATTACGTATGGATTCTTTTCACCCCTGGAAGGCTTCATGGGAAAAGCCGACGTGACGTCGGTCTGCAAAAGCATGAGGCTGGCCAACGGGGTCGTGTGGAGCATCCCGATCGTATTCGACGTTGACGACGCCGAGATCAGCAAATACGGCATAGCTGTCGGCAAGTCCGTCGTGCTCACTTTCAGCGGCAATCCGATGGCGATTTTCGACGTCGAGGAGATATTCGAGTACGACAAGAAGTCGATGTGCGCGGACGTCTACGGCACCGACGAAGCGAAACATCCCGGTTGTGCCAGAACTTACGGTTACAAGGACAAGTTTGTAGGCGGCAAGATAACCCTCGTCAACCGCCCCAAGATCAACGCCCCGTACGACCCCTATTTCCTACCGCCCCTGGTGATGAGGAAGAAGTTCCAAGAGAAGGGCTGGTCAAGGATCGTCGCGCACCAGACCAGAAACGTGCCCCACACCGGCCATGAATGGCTCATGAAGGGCGCATGGTTCCAGACCTACGGCGAACTCCCCATTGAAAAACCCATAGTCGGCGTGCTCGTAAACGCGATTATCGGCGATAAGCGCAAGGGCGACTACATTGACGAAGCCATCATTCTGACCCAGGACGAGCTCCGCAAGTCCGGCTACTTCAGTGATGAGACCCATCTCACTTCCCTCACCTTCTGGGATATGAGATACGCCGGTCCCAGGGAAGCCGTGTTCCACGCGGCCCTGCGAACCAACCTAGGCCTTACCCACCACATGTACGGACGGGATCACGCCGGCGTGGGTACCTATTACGGCGCGTATGATGCTCACCACATGCTCGCCACCGTCCAGAACGATCTCAACATCGTGCCCGTGTACTCCATGAACTGGCTATTTTGCCCGCATTGCGGTGAAATCACTTCCGAAGGACTCTGCGCACACAAGAAGGAATGGCAGAAGTTCAGCGGCACGGTTATCCGCAGTATCGTGCAAGACGGTGTCAAGCCCCCGCGCCTTATTTTCCGACCTGAGGTATTCGACCTGGTAATGGAGAGCGCTGAGAAGTACGGCTTCGGCTCCCCCTTCGTAACCGACGAATATCTTGAGAAGCGGATCCCCGTATTCGAAATTCCGCCCATGTAACAGGAGGTATGTGTTATGGCCGAAGAAAAATATCCTATAAATATCTGGATTAATGAGGACCGCTTTGAGAAGCTCAGAGTCGCAGGCTTAGGCGGCTTGTGCGAAGAAATGCTCGCAGGCCTTAAGGTTCTCAGAGTTTACGCCAACGACGCCCAGAGAGACAAAATCCTCAAGGTTTTCCCCACGGCGAAGTACGACAGCGCCACCACCAAGAGTATTGAGCTTCTCCCCAAAGACGTGAAGGACAAGATCTTCGACACTGTGGTCCTAAAGTCCTCCGTCGATTGTTTGGATACATTCCTGGCCAAGTACTAATTCCGAGTCGACCACCCGGAACAAAAAAGAGGGTCCGAAAGGACCCTCTTTTTTGTGGGTGCAATGCTTGTCTTATACGCGAATTCGCAATTACGGATACTTGTTCCGGTCTCGCCTTCAGCGCCGGTCCATTAGGGCGGGCATCGCCTGCCTACTGAAACACCGGGAGCAGTGACCAAAGGTGAGAGGCCCATTTGCCGCAATGAATAATTGATTACCTGTTTTCCGTCAGGA
>JAZDOF010001004.1:0-4485 GCA_043799015.1 Pseudomonadota bacterium
CAGGACGAGGTTCAGGCTTTTGTGCGCTCATGGATAGATCAAGGTCTTAGGGACTGGGATATTTCTCGCGACGGCCCCTATTTCGGGTTCAAGATCCCTGATTTTGAGGACAAATTCTTCTATGTTTGGCTCGATGCACCCATAGGCTACATAGCCGCTACCGAGCATTACTGCGAGACCCATGCCCGATGCACCGTAGACGAGTATTGGACCGACGCGGCTTCCGACGCGGAGATTCATCACTTCATCGGTAAGGACATTTCGTATTTCCACACGCTCTTCTGGCCCGCGGTGCTCAAGGCGGCCGACTACCGCACGCCGGACGCTGTCCATGTTCACGGGTTTCTCACCATCGACGGCCGCAAGATGTCCAAGAGCCGAGGGACCTTCATCACCGCGCGCCGCTTCGCCGAAGCCCTGGACCCGTCGTACCTCAGATACTATTACGCGGCAAAGTTGGGTCAAGCGCCGCACGACATCGATCTTAATACCGAGGAGTTCGTTAAGCGGGTTAACGCTGAATTAGTAAATAATATAACCAACTTAATAAGCAGGGCGGTCGGTTTTCTGAACAAGCGATTGGAATCGCGTCTCGGCCGTATCCCGGATGATCCGGTAACCGCTAAGAACGTAGATGAAATCGAGAAAACCGTCGAATTGGTCCGGAAGTCTTACGAGGGACTCCAGTTCGGTCAGGCAACTCAGCACATAATTCACATATCCACCTTGATCAACGGATATATACAGGACCGTGCGCCGTGGGACCTCATGAAGGACCCGAACGGAATTGAACAAGCCAGAGACCTGCTCACATTCGCGGTTAACGGGATCAAGGTCCTTACCGTGCTCCTGAAGCCGATCATCCCCTCCTTTTGTGCTCGGGTAGAGGAGATTCTGGGAGTTAAGGACCTGAAATGGGAGGATGCCGCCTTCACCTCCAATCGGCTCGAAGGCGATGCCATCGGGGTCTTTTCCAAACTCATGGACCGCCTGGAGCCCACCGCCTTCGAAAAAGTGCTGGTTCCCGTTGACGGTGAAACCGTGGAGACCCCTGCCGTTAGCTCGTTCCAGGCACCCGAGTTCAAGGACGAGGTTACGATTGACGATTTCGGTCGCCTCGACCTGCGTGCGGGTAAGATACTGAAGGCTGAGTCCGTGCCGGGTTCGGACAAACTCCTGCGCTTGGAGGTAGAACTGGGCCGCGCTACGCGGGTCATCTTTGCGGGAATCAAAGGCTCTTACGCGCCCGAGGAGCTTGTCGGACTTACGGTAGCCGTTATCGCCAACCTCAAACCGCGTAAGATGCGCTTCGGCACGAGCGAAGGCATGGTCTTAGCCGGAGTCGATGCATCGGGTCGAGTATCGGTATGTGAACTGGGTTCAAACGTACCTCCCGGAACCCCCATTAAGTGAAGACTTGAACGCCCCCGCACAACCCCAGCGAGACGCCTTATCTCCTGCGGGGGCTTGTTTGAGGCCGCAGGGGCAACATTGCGCGCTGTATACCGGATGAATGCCCTCAACAAAACCTCTTGCATGCGATTGCGAGTGAGCGTAGTATCTTCGTAACCCCCAAGATCTCAGCGTAGTGACCGGGGGCCGGTCCACGCCGTGTCCGCTTTTGTTTTCGGTTGTATTACTTGGGTCGGGCCGACGGGCCGGAATGTTGCTCATATATATCAACAACAATCGCTCTAACAAGATGGGGCGAACGCCTCCCCGGCGTTCGACGGGAAATACTGAATCATCCGGAGCTTTGCACGAATTGCTGCGATGACGGTAAGCGAAAGTGTCGAATGGGCGTAACAGCATGAGCGAGGAGCGGCCGAACGGAATCGCCTATGCCGGCACGACTAATTTCTAGTTCCGCGTACGGGCTTCTATCGAACACCGCCGGGTATATCGTTCACACCGGTGGTTCGGCTTCCCAGTGCGGAGAGAGAGGGGGTACCCTTCTCCCGACATACAACCGGAAGGAGATGTGTCATGGCAGTGAAGATTTTCTTGAACGAAGACGAGATGCCTCGTCAGTGGTACAACATCGCTGCGGACATGCCAACCCCGATGCAGCCGCCGTTGCATCCGGGGACCAAGCAACCCGTGGGCCCCGAAGACCTGGCCCCCGTGTTTCCGATGAACCTCATCGAGCAGGAAGTGAGTCAGGAGAGGTGGATAGATATTCCCGACGAAGTCCTGGACAAGTACACCATCTGGAGGCCCAGCCCGCTCTATCGGGCCGTTCAACTGGAGAAGCTCCTCGATTGTCCGGTTAAGATATATTACAAGAACGAAGGGGTGAGTCCCGCGGGCAGTCACAAGCCCAACACAGCCATTCCGCAGGTTTACTACAACAAGGTTTTCGGCATCAAGCGGATTTCCACCGAAACCGGAGCCGGCCAATGGGGCAGCGCCCTTGCCTTTGCGTGCAGCCAGTTCGGACTGGAAGCCAAAGTCTACATGGTTCGGGTCAGCTACGAGCAGAAGCCGTATCGCCGCCTAATGATGAACACCTGGGGAGCCACCTGCATACCCAGCCCCAGCACCGAAACCCAAGCCGGTAGGTCCATTCTCGAAAAAAACCCCAACTCACCGGGCAGCCTCGGAATAGCCATCAGCGAAGCGGTTGAAGACGCGGTAACCAGCGAGATTCAAGGCCGCCCCAACACCAGATATGCCCTTGGGAGCGTGCTCAACCATGTTATGCTGCACCAAACCATTATAGGGCTCGAAGCCCAGAAGCAGCTCGCAAAGGTGGGCGACTATTCCGACGTGGTCATAGGGTGCGCGGGTGGAGGCAGCAATTTTGCCGGTATCTCTTTCCCGTTCCTAAGAGACAAAATTGCGGGAAAACAGATAAGGATCGTCGCGGTGGAGCCCACTTCATGCCCCACAATGACACGGGGCCCGTTTGCGTACGATTTCGGCGATACGGTACAGATGACTCCGTTGCTGCCGATGCATACATTAGGCCACGATTTCATTCCCGAACCCATCCATGCGGGTGGATTGCGATATCACGGAATGGCGCCTCTCGTAAGCCAACTCATAATGGACAACTTGATCGAGCCTCTCGCTGTCCCGCAGCTTGAAACTTTCGAGGCCGGCATCGCGTGGGCACGTAGCGAGGGCTTCATAAGCGCGCCTGAGACGTGCCATGCCCTGGCCGCAACCATAAGGGAGGCGAAGAGGGCTAAGGAAGAGGGCAAGGAAAAGACCATACTCGTCAATTGGAGCGGACACGGGCTCGTTGACTTGGGCGCGTACGACGCGTATTTCCAGGGCAAGCTCTTCGACTATGATTTACCGCAAGAGGAAATCGAGCGGGCGCTCAGGGCCATCGCCTCGTTTCCAAAGCCTGCGTTGTAAACGCTTGAGAGGTGTTCCGTCGACCGCAGCCGGAAATGACGCCCGATTGCCGACTCGACAATCCGTCATGGATCCGGCCTGCGGCTTCAAGTAGGTCGCTGTGAGCCCATCCGAACGCTCCCGAAAATGCATAGTGGAATCATAATGGAAAAGGCCGCTCAACATCCGTTTGAAGAAAGAGAGATCCGTTGCCCCAGGCTTGGCGGGCAGATAAATTTCGGTTATTGCCTCGTGGAGAATGTCGGAAGTCCCTGTTCGAAGGCCATCCGCTGCTGGTCGGGCATTTTCGACGTAGAGGTTTTTTTTAGGGGCCGGATGACGGAAGACGAGTTCACGAGGTGCTTCTTCACTCCACCACAGCCCAAGATGGCGACTCTCATTGAGTTGATCGAGCAGGCGCGCAACGCCGCCGCGGCAAAGTCCGCCGACCGCTCGGGAGCGTCGTGATAGGCCACGGCTGAGGGGCTGTATTTGCACTGATTTTTCGTCAAGCCGGCGTTCCTTCCTGCCGTGAGGGGACTCCGGCTTTTCTCGTGTTCCGGTCGCCGAGAGATTCGTGCCTTTGTACCCTCTCCGGATTCGGACATGATGCGAGTGGATGATATCGAAGCAGGAAGAACATCTCGGCTGTGGCCGATATGTTCCCCTCCCGATTGCGTTTTCGGCGACATGAAGAGAATCTCAACCTTTAGATTAGGATATAATGACCCATTAGTTCGGCTTCCTGTGCGACAACGGGCGTGGTATGAAGGGATGCGGCGTGGCACGATCGCCCCAATACGGTAGTTCAGGAGACGAAATGCGCCATCGAAATCGGGAAAGCAAGATCAAGAAAAAAATGTCCGTCGAGGGGATGTCGACCGAGGCGACGGCCGGCTTTCTCAGATTGTTGGGTCGAGTGGACCTTCAAGAAAAAGGGCACATACCCCTCGAAAACGTTTCGCTGCCCGACAACGGCATGGTTATGGAGCAGCCGCAAGGCCCGGACGAGCTCCGGGAGCTTCAAGACCGGGGAAGAGGCCTTTTGTCGAAGGTGGTGGTGATAAAGCTCAATGGGGGACGAAGTACCACCATGGGAGGGGAAGTCCCGAAGGGAATACTCAAAGCCAAGAACGGGCT
>JAZDOF010001042.1:0-4294 GCA_043799015.1 Pseudomonadota bacterium
TCGAAGGTATCAACAGCCTGATACAGGCCGCCAAGGCAAAAGCCAGAGGCTATCGGTCAACCAGGAATCTGATCACTATTGTATACCTTATTGCCGGAAAGCTCGATCTTTCCGTTACCCACACACATTAGCGAGGAGCCATTTAGTCTGGTATACGATCCAAGGATCAGGCGCCCGGGTTACTCCTTGCGACCTTGAGCTCATTAAGACCATCTTTTCCAACAGCAACGTCATTGTGGCAATCACCAAGGCGGACATAACAAGGCCGCATCAAATGCGGGCAATAGGTGAGACTCTTTGCGAAAACGGCATCAGCGAAGACCGAATCGTTCCGGTTTCGGACAACAACTATGAGGCTCTTCGGAGGCTCGTAGCCCTAAGCCATGACTTGCTGCCCCATGCCTACAAGGATGCTTTCATATCCGCCCAGAAGGTGGACCTGGAAAGAAAACAGCCGCAAGCAAAAGCAATCATTCACACGGCTTCGGTCGCGGCCGCAGCCGCAGCAGCGGTGCCCCTGCCCATTTCAGATGCGTTGGTGATACTTCCAATTCAAACTGGAATGATAGCCAAACTGGCTTATCTCTATGGCCTGCCCGTTGAAGGAGCCGTAGCGGCGCTAGGCTCTTTTGTGGCCGCTGCCGTGGGCACAATGACTGCGTCAAGTCTCGTAAAACTGTTGCCTGGAATCGGCAGTCTCATACAAGCCGGGGTGGCTGCCGCTCTTACGGAGTCATTGGGCCATATGGCCAACAAATACCTCCTAGAGTCGGCAGAGGCCGAAATGGCAAGCCGGCCCGGCCCGGACATTGGGTTTGATTCCGACGAGTTCGGCAACATGACAACGAAGTTGATTGAAGGCACAAAGGATTGAGCGATGTCGACAACACAGGATTACGCGCAGGCGTTGAGCCGCATTCAAGGCAGCGACGGAGGTGGAGGCGGACGATCGGATGGCGGAGGGGACGACTCTCCTGACTGGAATGAGACTCTTACGGCTTCCATCCTGGTTTGCGGATACACCGGATGCGGCAAGACCAGCCTGATTCAGGCGATTTGCGGCAAGAGCACAGTTCCCGACAGCGCCATCGGTCACGCTAGACCGGAAACCATGGACTTCACGGCTTACCGAAAGAACGGCGCTGTGTTCTGGGACAGTAAGGGTATGGAGTTGGGGCGGAGGGAGGACGATTTCGTAAAGTACGTCAGAGGATTTGTAAGAGAAAGACAGGATTCGGATGACCTGGAAGATCACGTTCACGTTCTCTGGTATTGCATCGCAGGAGACAGGGCCAGGGTGACGAATTGCGACAAGAACCTGATACGGGATCTCTTCGATCCGGTTCTCGTGGTCGTGACGAAGAACGATATCGTAAGGCCGGAGCAACGGCAGGCAATAACGGACGAGCTGCGCAACTCCGGGGTGCCGGAGCAAAACATAGTGTTTTGCTCAAGTGCTAACGGTTCCGGTTTACGGAAGCTTTTGGACAGGACGTTTGAACTCATGCCTGAAGCCCAACAGAAGGCATTCCACGAACTCTACCGCATAAGGAAACAGGAATTCAAAGATCTTGCCGACTCAGAGGCCGACAGTTACATACATTGGGGGACGGCACGGGCCGCCGCAATAGCCATTATACCGATACCCCTTGCCGACATGCCTATGCTCGTGGCCAACCAGACGTACATGATATGCGCCATTGGGTCCGCGTACGGATATGCCGTAACGGACGGCATGATCGCGTCCTTACTGGGAACGGTTGGGACAAGCGTAGCAGGCATGACCTTGGCAAGCTTCTTGCCCTTTTTCAAAATTCCCATAGCGGCAGGAATCACTTACGGAGTAGGGCACGCGGCAAAGGCATGGTTCGAGAACGACATGAGCGCTTCGGCGGAGGACCTGAAGGATGCTTACAACAAGGCCGAGCGTGAGTCTAAGAATACGGACTGGAAAGATCAAGCGAAAGGATTTGACGTTTAGTCGGCATGAGATCAAGAAGGGGTGAAGCATTAACACAGGAAAACGCCGGCGTCCTTTTTCTTTCACAGCGCCGGATTTTGGCTGAGACGCTGCCGGCGGTTTCCCGCAGATCACCGTGGGGCACGCGGGCGTGACCGCGGCTGAGTTCGTCCTGGAAGGCATTGCCCGCGTGTCGTCACGATGAACCGTAATCATAACAAAGGAGGCCAACGGAATGACAACGTTAGTAAAATTAAAGGACATTGCTGATTTCCTGACGGAAGGTGACTGGCACTACAATGTTCGTGATGACAAGGCGTTTTCCATGGGAGTGCAGGGCGATAACGCGACGTTCGAGGTTTTCGTCGAATTTCATGAAGAAAACGATGTGATCGTGATCGAGACGACGTTTCCTTTCAGGGTCCCGGAAAACAAAAGGACGTTGGTCAGTGAATTGCTTGCCCGGATCAATTTGGGAAGATTTCATGGCTGTTGCCAAATGGACCTGACCAATGGTTTCGTTTGTTATCATACAGCCATGCCGATAGACAATTCGCCTTTCAACAAGGATATTTTCGAGCGCCTTCTTCAAACCTCCATGAACATGAGCGACTGGACTTATCCGGCCTTCATGTCGGTAATATATGGCGGCATGAGTCCGGAGGAGGCTCTAAAACTAGTTGAAACTGAAACCGAACCATAATTTCGGCCCAGGGGACGACTTTGAAAGGCCGGTCGTTTGGGCCAAACCACGCTCTCTTTCTTCACCGTCGGCTATGACCCCTATCGGTTATGGTCGTTCGTGGAACTGACCGTGATGCTGCAACATCTTGGCGGTCCTGGGTTGACCTATCTCCGGAAAGGCCCGCCCTTGTTAAGGCCAATTGATCAGGAGGACAACGGTTATGTCATTCAGAAAAGTGTGGTCGCTTCATCCGCCTTCGAACCAAGCAGTGAGGGCCCATAGGTCCGCTTTTCCCCTCGTGGGGTGCTTTTTGATCTTCTTCATGGTTTTTCAGCAAGTCACCGTCGTGCCTGCCGCGGAGCAGACGGCGCCGAGTCGCTCCGACCTGCGCGGAAAGGCCTTTTCCACCGACAGGGACAAAGAAATCGTCGCTACGTTTCGGTCAGCCATCCTTCAAAACGATGTCGAAACGGTCCGGAGATGTCTCGACAACGGGGCGGACCCAAATGACGGGCACGCTCACCCGTTGAGCGCTGCCGCCCGAAGTAACAACACAGACATGGCCCAACTTTTGGTTGAGCGAGGCGCTCATGTGAACAAACCGGGCTCGTGTAGCAGCCCACCTTTGGAAGCGGCGATAATCGCAGGCCACGGCGACATTGTCGAGTTGCTCATACGACACAAAGCGCACCTTTCGTGCAATGAAGAACACCGTAACCCGTTGACAGTGGCCGTGGGGAAAAGGAATCGGGCCATCGTTGACCTGTTGCTGCAACATGGGGCCGATATCGAGTCCGGGGTTCCCGAGAAACCGCTCAGAACGGCTGTTCAATCATGCCAAAAGGACATGGTGAAGTTTTTGCTCGACAAAGGAGCTGATCCCAACGCGACCGATTCGAGGAACGGCGCAAGCGTCCTGGGAAGCTGTCGCGTCCTTGGAGGCATGGGCCTCCAGTCCCCCAAGGAAGCATGTGTTGCCGAAATCCTGGCCATGCTTATTGATCACGGCGCCGACGTGAACAGGCATGATAGACACGGTCGTCACGCCCCGTTGGCAGAGGCTATCCGTTTCGGCAGCCTCACAATGACGCGCTTGTACCTGGACCGTGGGGCAGACATTAATCACAAGTGGAAAAGCGCCGAATCGGACGGCTTTGACGTGCCGTTGTCTCATGCCTTGGGGAGAGTGGGTTGTGAACCCGGGGACAATGAAAATCGTCGTAAGCGGTACGAGATCGCTAAGCTCCTCTTGGAAAGAGGAGCCGAAGTAGATCTGTTGGACAGGAATTTAACCTTTTCGGTTCGTCGCTTGGAAGATAAATGCGCCGGCAAGTTCGTCGAGTTCAAGGAATTGGTGAACCTTGTTCGCAGCAAGGGCCGCGGCGTGACACAAATCGACGGCAACGTGGAACGCAAAAAGCTGCCATGAGGCCCCATGGACAGGGCCGGCCGCGACTGGGTTTCCCGCCGGTATCTGTTATAATGGGTCAATCGAGAGACTCGTAGCGGCGGTAGCATGTCCGACACAATTAATCCTCACGATCGCTTTTTCAAGGAGGTTTTCTCGCGACCCCCCGTTGCGGAGGATTTTGTATTCAACTACCTGCCGCTCGATGTCACGGAGGTATCATTGTCTCGGACTATGAATT
>JAZDOF010001048.1:0-5507 GCA_043799015.1 Pseudomonadota bacterium
AGACCCGGACTCGCGAAACATTAGGAGCGCAAATCCGAGAATCGGCGTCAAGGGTATCAGAAACAAGTATGCCGCTCTAGTATGGTACGTCAGCAACAGACTCAAAGTGAGCCCTGCCCAGTTCGCAACTCCCCCGTTGCGGGTGACGATTCTCAGAAGAAACCCCAATGCAACCAACGCCATCGACAGCGCCGGCAGGTCGGAAAGAATCCCGGTTGTCCATTCCAGCAAATACCGCTGGTAGAAAAGGGGCGTGGCAGCCCAGAAGGCCGTCCATTTATCGAAACCGTAAACCTTCAGTGACTCGTAGAAAAATATGACCGCCCCGACGAAGAGGATGAATTGGAATTGTGGAAAGAGGTGGAAGTCGGGGGAGATGCATCTGTAGGAGGCTACGAGCAAGGGATACGCGAAAGGCCTGGTCTGTGAGAGCACTTGAGAAAGGCCGCTCCATTGGAAGTCCGTGAATGAATAGGTGTCGAATGAGTATCGCCCCGTGGTTCCCCCGACAAACACAACAAAGACCATGCAACCGATCGCCTGCAAGATGAGGTGGAACAACGGATCTCGAAACATGCCCTTCACTTGTACACCTCGGCCGTGCAGGCGACGGCCGTTTCGCTAAATCTTCTTACCATCGGCCTCAAGCAGTATCTCTATCAATTCGCTTGCATGTTGGATCATTGTACCGTGCGTAGCGGCGTTTTTTTCGGAAAATGGGATTTTGGCCTCTCCCTCGGGGTCCCATTGCTCGGAATCCAGGATTATGAAGGGGACCGGATCGTCCGTATGGACCCGCGTTGAAACGGGCGTTCGATGGTCCGGCATGAGAAGTACCCGCCAGGACTTGAAGGCGGCAAGTCCCTTTAGTACAGGTCCGACGATCTTCTCATCGAAATCGCCTATAGCCTTTTTCTTGAGGTCCACCTTGCCGGAATGGGCCGCTTCATCCGGCGCTTCCACGTGTAGAAGCACGAAATCCCCTTCGGTCAGAGAGTCCAAGGCGGCCTTGACCTTCCCTTGATAGTTGGTGTCCAGGTATCCTGTAGCACCCGGCACATCTATGGCAGTAAGACCGGCGTATTTGCCGATCCCTTTCACGAGGTCCACGGCCGCGACGACCGAGCCGCGGACGCCGAAACGTTCGGTTATGGTCCTCATTTTGGGGGCCTTACCCTGTCCCCACGGCCAGATGGAATTGGCGGCCTTTTGTCCCCTGCGTACGCGTGCGAGGTTCACGGGATGATTGTCAAACACCTTCCAGGATTTGATGATAAGCCGAAGCAGGGCATCGGAGTTCTTGCCCGAAGGGAGCCGTGAATTTATCTCCTGGCCCGGGAAGTCGTGCGGGGCATGGGTATGGCAATCGGAGGGGCCTCCGGGCCAGATCAGAATGTTTCTGTAGGAGACGCCCGGAAAGAGCTTCATGCCCTCCTCTTCAACGTACGGGCGTATGGCCGAGATCAACTGCTCGGCTTCCGCCGTGGTTATGTGGTCCGCGCTATGATCGTTCATGATCGTGAAGTTGGCGTCCAGAGTCACGAGATTAAGTCGAAAAGCCGTTTCATCGGGTTTGAGCTCGATCCCCAGGGAAGCCGCTTCCAGCGGAGCTCTGCCCGTATACACCTCGGAGGGGCGATAGCCCAATATGGAAAGCCCGGCTACATCGCTGCCCGGATACATCCCTTCCGGCACGGTCCGGGTGAGTCCTATACGACCTGATGACGCCATTCGATCCATCCATGGGGTGTCGGCCGCTTCCAACGGGGTTTGGTCCCCGAGTTCGGGAATGGGCAGGTCGGCCATTCCGTCGGGTACCAGAATTATATATTTTGCTTTAGAATCCGAGGACATTTAACACCTTCCGCAATTCCGGTTCACAGGTAACCGGTTTACCGGCTTCCGTTTCCATCGAAGCCTTGATAGCGTTATCCGGGTCTTTCAGTCCATGGCCGGTGAGGGTGCATACGACGCGGGCTCCCTTTTGAAAGTAACCTTGGGCGTTTTTCTTGATAAGACCCGCGATGGATGCGGCGGACGCAGGCTCGCAAAAAATCCCCTCGGTTCGAGCTATCATCCGGTATGCGTCGACGATTTCCTCATCAGTTACCATGTCGATTACCCCGCCCGATTCGTCGCGGGCCGCTTCGGCCTGCTTCCATGATGCGGGGTTTCCTATGCGGATGGCCGTGGCCAAGGTCTCCGGATTCTCGACCACGTGACCTCTGACGATGGGTGCCGCTCCGGCGGCCTGAAAGCCGCACATGACCGGTAGAGGCGCCGATATTCTTCCCGCGTCCCTATATGCCTTGTACCCGGCCCAATACGCGGTGATGTTGCCCGCGTTTCCCACGGGTAGGCAGTGATACTCCGGCGGCGCTCCCAAAGCATCGCAAACCTCGTACGAAGCCGACTTCTGACCTTCGATTCTATGGGGATTCACCGAGTTCACCAGGGTTACCGGATAGTTATCCGAAATATCCCGTACAACCCGCAATGCTTCGTCGAAATTGCCGAGGAGCTGTACCACCGTGGCTCCGTGTATCAACGCTTGCGCCAGTTTACCAAGTGCGATCTTGCCTTGGGGTATGATCACGATGGCCCGCAGCCCGGCCCTGGCCGCATAGGCCGCGGCCGCGGCCGAAGTGTTGCCCGTGGACGCGCAAATAACGGCTTTGGAACCGGCTTCCACGGCCCTGGATATGGCGAGGGTCATACCCCGGTCCTTGAATGATGCCGTTGGATTAAGCCCTTCGAATTTGACGAAAATCGACAGGTCCCCGTTTATCTTCGCCGCCAGTCTCGGCACGGGAATGAGGGGCGTGTTCCCTTCTTGAAGAGTGATCACGTGTTCGTCTTTTTCAAAATGATAAAAGTCGGGATATGCCCGAATAATTCCTTTCCACATGCCGGAACTCCTATGTTGACTGAAAGATGAGCATGACGATACCGGATCCCATCAGCAAAGCGTTTCGTCCTCAATCCTGATTATCACGGGCGGCCCTTCCACGACATCAAGTCCTCCGATCTGCCGGCCCGCGGCTTGAATGTCCGCTTCTCTGGCCGCATGGGTTACGAATACCACGGGAACCGCGCCCGACTTATGTCTCATCTTCTGAAACACCGAATGAAGACTAATCCTGTGCTCGGCCATTATACCGGACACCTTGGAGAGCACGCCGGGTCGGTCCAAAGCGTGGACGCGGAGATAGTAGTTTGTCACCACGTCCCGGACATCCATTACCCGGTGGTTCGACACAAGAGCCGACGTATAACCGAGCGGCGGTACTCGCCGGGTCGATCCTGCGGCGATGGAGCGAGCGAGTTCAACGATGTCTCCCACAACAGCGGAAGCCGTGGGTTCTCTGCCGGCCCCGCGACCGTAGAAAAGCTGGTCACCCACCATGTCGCCCTTTAGAAAGATCCCGTTGAACACCCCATCGACCGATGCGAGGGGATGGCTCCTCGGTATCATCGTGGGATGCAGCCGGACCTCAACTTCTTCTCCGTGTCGGATGATAACGGCCAATAGCTTGATCTTGTATGAAAATTCTTTGGCCATCTCGACGTCGAACGGCGAAATACCTCGTATACCCTCGACATGTATGGCGCTCGGCAATACCCGAATTCCGTGGGTGAGCGCCAGGATGATAACCAGCTTGTGCGCGGAATCCATGCCGTCCACGTCAAGGGAAGGGTCCGCCTCCGCATAGCCCAGTTCCTGGGCCTGACGCAGTACGTCCTCAAACGCCGTACCGGGGCTTTCGTCCATGGCGGTCAGTATGAAATTACATGTGCCGTTGAGAATGGCCAGGACCTTGTCGAACCGATTGGCCACCAATCCTTCCCGCAAGGACCGGAGTATCGGTATGCCGCCGGCCACGGCGGCCTCAAAGGCGACATCCTTGCACGAAGCCTCGGACGCGGCGAAAATTTCCGCTCCGTGCTCCGCGAGCAAGGCCTTGTTGGCGGTTACAACATGCCGTCCGTTTTCGAGGGCCTTGAGAATAAACCCTCGGGCCGGCTCGTAGCCGCCGATCGCCTCCACAACTATCGATATGTCGGGATCGTCCAGGATGTCCTGCGCGTTGGTCGTCAGCAACGACCGATCCACACAAACCCCGCGATCCGTTTCGATGTCCAGGTCGGCTATGAGCTTGAGACGCAGAGGCAAACCCACCCGGGCATCGAGTACGTCCCGGTTTTCCTGAAGAATTTTCACAACCCCGGCTCCAACCGTGCCGAAGCCGATAAGTCCGATGGAAATACTATTCATGAGCAGTCCCGAATTGTGCAGAATAAGAAACGGTGGGTAATCGTTCGGCGCGACCGTTCGTTGAACCCGGATAGTCGAACCACAAAGTCACCGAGATACTCAGGAACTCTTTGGACGGTCCTTGTGAAGCCGTCGCTCCCCGGACCGTTTTCCGCTTCATCTTTGTGCCTTTGCGGCTCTTTCTCCATCGCCGGCGGTGAACGCTTACAGGGTCTCGACCATATCCGCCTATCGAGCCGCCGCAACACGAGCGACCGCGTCCGCATCCTGTTCCCATTCATTCATGAAATGGCGGATTCCCCGGAGCGCCTGCCTGGTTCTCAAACGGTTTTCGACGAGGGCGAATCGTACGTGTTCGTCTCCGTGCGGGCCGAACCCGATGCCCGGGCTCACCGCCACCTTTGCCTTTTCCGTCATGAGCTTCGAAAATTCGAGCGAGCCCATCGACCGGAATTGCTCGGGTATCTTTGCCCAAACGAACATGGTGCCCTTAGGCTTCTCCAATTCCCATCCGCACTCGTTTAGTCCGTCGCAAAGCACGTCGCGGCGGTCCTTGTACTCGTTTACGATCTCCTGGACGCATTCCTGCTCCGAGTTGAGAGCGATAATCGAGGCAATTTGTATCGGTTGGAAAATGCCGTAATCGATGTAGCTTTTCAACCTCTTCAATGCCCCTATCATTGCAGGATTTCCCGCCACGCAGCCCACACGCCAACCAGCCATGGAATAACTCTTGGACATGGAGAAAACCTCCACGCCGACTTCTTTGGCACCAGGTACGGATAAGAAACTGGGAGCCGTGAAGCCGTCGAAAGTGAGGTCCGCGTACGCAAAATCATGTACTATCATGATCTTGTACTCCATGGCGAACTCCACGATTTTCTCGAAGAAGTCCCGCTCCACCACCATGGTCGTCGGATTGTGGGGGAAAGATATGATTAACATCTTTGGCAAGGGCCACGTCAAACTAATAGCCGTCTTTAGGTCTTCGAAAAAGTCGTGACCCTCCCTGATGGGAACAAGCCTGAGATCGCCGCCGGCTATCACGACGGAATAGGGATGGATCGGGTAAGCGGGAGACGGCACGAAGACTACATCGCCGGGTCCGGTCGTCGCCAATACCAAATGCGCCAATGCGTCTTTGGCCCCCATGGTCGCCACAACTTCCGTCTCAGGATCCAAGTCGACGTCGTAACGTCGCTTCCACCAGTCCGCAAACGCCATTCGAAGC
>JAZDOF010001051.1:0-7814 GCA_043799015.1 Pseudomonadota bacterium
GCCCGGGAACTCTTGTCGGCAGTCCGGGTCCGTCCAGGCCCGCTTTCCCATCGTGAACATCCCGCCTAACGCCTAACCCGACACGCGCCTGCTCTGCTCGCGGGAAGTCCCGTTTTTTCAATAGACGGTTCAGGTCGCTCCGCTTCGTCTTTTCCGCTAGACGTTGATCTTGAACTGCCGAACGAGCTCCTCCAGCCTGTCGGCGGCACCTTGAAGGTTTCCGGTGGTCGTTGACGCGGCCTGGGCACCCTGTGCGTTTCTCGATGCAACATCGGCCATTTCGGACATGATCTGTTTGAGCATCGCGGATCGTTCCGTCTGTAAGCCGGTGAGCTTGGTAATACTCTCGGCCCGTCGGGCCACTTCGTCCATTTCTCCGGTAACTTCAACCGCCCTCTGGGCTTCCCGGGTCGCCAAGTCCACGATGCCCTGACTTTCCTTACGAATCCGCTCCATAGCTGCGGCCGCCAGTTCACGGCGTTTGGCCTGCTCGGCCGTGAGTCCCAGAATGTACTGAACGTTTTCCGTCATCTGTTCCATCGAGTTTCGAACCGCCTGAGCGTCCGAGGTCTGACGAAGCGTGGCGTCCGAAATACCTAGAATCAGCTCGTTGGTTCGAGCCGCGGCTTCCTGGATCTTCATCAGAGCCTCACGGCTCGAAGCGGCCAATCGTTCACCTTCGTCGACTCTCTTATTACTTTCCTTAATGAGGTCGCCGATTTCATTGGTAGATTCAGCAGTTCGTTCGGCCAACTTTCGCACTTCGTCCGCAACTACCGCAAAACCCTTTCCGTGTTCACCGGCCCTGGCCGCCTCGATTGCCGCGTTGAGAGCGAGGAGGTTCGTCTGCTCGGCGATGGACGAAATAACGACCATGATTTCGTTGATCTGCTCCGAGCTGTCCGCGATGGCCCGCATACCTTGCACCACCTTGGCGACCGCGTCTCCTCCTTCTCGCGCAAGACGGTCGGTGGCCTGAGACTGCTGAGCCGCTTCTTTGGCGCTTTCGGCCGTCCGCGCAACGTCTTTTTCAACGCGGACCACGGATTCGGTGGCCAGACGGACCTCGCCGGCCTGGGTCTGGGTGCGGCCTGCGACGTCCCTCGCCGTTTCACCCATCATGTTGATGATTTGCTCGCCCTCGGCCGTTTGGCGGTTCTGGCCTTCGGCCGCCTGGGCCATGCCCTTCATGTCCTCCGCCATCTTTCCGACGCTTTCCGCCGTGGTCGTTGCGGAAGAATGGGTACGACCCGCATTTGAAGCAACTTCCTGTGCGGTTTCACCCATCGCGGAGATCCGTTCGAGAACGTTACGGGCACGTTCCGCCTGTGCGGTTGCGTTGACCACGATCCGTGCCGTAACCTCGTTCACCTGCGAGGAAGACTCACGGACCGACCCGGCCAGCTTGATGACTTCGCCGATGGCCTCTTGGACCCGATCCAGGGTTGAGTTCAACGCTTGGCTTGCCTGACCCGTTTCGTCCTTCGATAGAACCGGGGCACGCACGGTGAAGTCGAGCTCGTTACCGACCGTCGCCAGGGCACCGGTAAGGGCGGTGATCGGCCGGGATATCGCTCGGGACATCAAGAAGGCCGCCGCTATAACGAAGATGAGGGCTACAATTCCGATGACGAACTGTGTTCTCAAGACGCCGGGCAAGAATTCCAACAAGTCGTCCCGGTCGATGGTCGCCATGACGGTCCATCCGAAGTCCGGTACATTCTTGAGGCCTGATGGGTAAGTGAGACCCGCGATCTTCTCAACGGTCCGCTGGGTTCGTGGATCCGTAAACGAGTATGCAACGGACGACTTCTTTTCCCTGGCTCCCGCTTCAAGTGCGGGAATCCCGGTTTCCGAGACCGTCTTGCCGATGAACGCGGTATTCGGGTGGATCAACACCCGGTGGTCTTTGCCGGTGAGGGCGGGGTAGCCGGTCTTGGATATCTTAACGGCCAAGACCGATTCTTGGATGGCGCTCCACTTCACGAAGGAGAGAATGACACCCCGGACCTGGGCGCTGACTTTGATGGGAGCCGCCAATGCCATGGTCCAACCGCCGGACTGGGAATCCAATTCCGAGACTATTTTTGACTGATGCACATCGGAAACGGCCAATTTGCCGGCTTCTCGGGCCTGTTTGTAAACCGGTTGATCGCTCAGATCTCGACCCACAAACCCGGTTTGGCTTGATACCAGGACTTTTCCATTGCTGTCGAGCACCGAGATGGCGTAATAGGCTCCGTACGCCTTGGCGAACTCTTTGAGAGTATCACCGGCGTCCTCCCGTATTTCCGCAACTTCGATGGCTTCCCGGAAAACCCTGAGTTCGGCCCATGCAATCTGGTCGTTGCATCGCTCGTTGATGTTGTCGAGGGTTGCATCGGCCATGGTCTTGGCAATACCGACCAATTCACGGAATGCCGAGTCCTCCGCGCCCGAAACGATGGTCCGGTAGCCGTAGTAACCCGTGACCATCAGAGGAATGAGCGAAATCGAAAGTGCAAATGCGAGGACCTTGGTCTGGATGCGGCCTCGAAACTGTATTCTGGGTCTTTTCATAAAACCCCTCCTCACGGGAAGTTAAGATTACAAGATTATTCGGTCGCAAAACGGCAACCGGCGACGAGCGGAATCGGCCTTCGAGATTGCACGCGCCCCCGCCGGGATCTATCCTTTTCGGCAGGCGGGTCCCGGCGGGGCTGTACTTGAAGTCCGTGCGGCGACATCACATTCGATCCGCGGCTTCGGGGCGAATGCGTGAGACCTGCTCCAACTGTCCCTTTTCTTCCAAGCTCAATATCTTGCGGAAATCGAGCACGATCAGGATGGTGTCTTCCAAATGAACCACCCCGCTTATGTATTGGCTCTGAACACCTGCTACGATGATGTCCGGCGGCGGAAAAATCCTCGACGCGGGGACCGTCAGCACCTTGGAAACGGAATCGACTATGAAACCCGTGACGTGTTCGTCAATTTCCACCACGAGTATGCGGGCGCCCGGTCGTTGGGCCACCGCCCGGGTGGGTAGCCGAAGTCTGAGCCTTTTTCGCAAATCCAACACGGGGATGATGTTGCCGCGTAGATTGATGACTCCTTCGACAAAATCAGGCGCGTTCGGTATATGGGTGATGTCGGATATCATGATGATCTCTTGCACCACGAGAATTCCCACGCCGAATTGCTCGGGTCCAATATTGAAACTGATCATCTGAGTCATCTTTTCCGCTTCCGATGCCGCTCGTGCAGCCTCGCGCCTTCCGTTCATCGCTGTTCTCCTGTGGGTGAGGGCGACACCAGCCGTCCCTATGATCGGGTGACAAGTCTCCCAAACGTTTCAGCCACCTTTTCCGTGGGGCATATATGATCAACTACGCCCGCCCGGACCGCCAGTTCCGCCAACTTGGGAAAGGAACCGGCATCCGGGTCTTGAACCATGGTGGCGCCCCCGGCTTCCCTTACGGCCTTCATGCCCGATATGCCGTCATCATCGTTTCCGGAGAGGAATGCCGTCACCAAGTCGTCCTTCAGTACCCTTGCCGCCGACTTCAACAGGCGATCAAGCGTCTTCTCGTAACTTCCTTCAACGGGAATACGTAAGAAGATTCGCCCGGTCTGCTCATTCAACTCCAGCGAGGTGGTGGATGTGTGAAGATAGCAGACCCCCTGTTCCAGGACAACGTGCGATTCGGCCTGCCTGACGCTGATCACGCTTCGATTGTCCAGGTAATCGACAAAAGACCCTATGGCTTCTTTTTGCATGTCGTGTACGCAAAGGACGGCGCAGGGAATATCGGGCGGAAGTGACGGAACAATACGGATAAGGTCGGCCCCTCCTCCGGTGGACGAGACGATGATGCCGAGCCGACCGGCGTGAGGTCGTTCGCCTATTTCCAACTTGGGCGGCTCAATAACCCTCGGTGTCTTTATCCTTCGGATCTTGTCAAAACGAATATCGCACGCCTGTTTTATGCGGCGCACCAAATCGTCGGCTCGTCCGTCCGTCCGCCAGTTGTTTTGGGGCTTCCGACAGAAGTCGACGGCACCTAGGCACAACAAATCGAACGGGTTGGCGCCCACCCCGCCCACAAAGCCGCTGAGTATGATTACCGGGCACGGGCTCCTGATCATGATGTGCATGAGGGTGGTGCTGCCCTTCATCACCGGCATGTCCCAATCGAGGAGTATAAGATCGGGTCTGAGCTCGTCTATCTTTTCCAGTGCTTCCTGCCCGTTGTTGGCATAGCCCACCACCGAGAGATGGGGGTCTGCCTGCACTATCTCCTGCACGATCTTGCGGATGAATCGTGAATCGTCCACTATCATGATCCGCTTCACGGGACGCGTATCCTCGGCCGACGATACGCCGTCCAAATCCGCGGGTACCGATGCGCTCGAATCGGTGAGGGCCTCGTACGAAACAGGAACGGCGGTAGCCGGTCCCAAAGCGTGCCGTATCTCGTCGCGGTCCCTGATCCCCTCCATCAGGGCACTTTGCCAGTCCACATAGACGGTGCGCTCCGGAATTGTAAGAATCAACTGGGATAGGAACTCCCCGTTTTCCCATCGTAGGATTTCGCAAACAGCGTCGAGTCCGGTGAGTGAATCGCATTCGGCGTGAATTATCTCTCCGTCGTGTATGAAAAGGGTCCCCCGGTCCGTGGGTGTGAATACGGTCAGCAGGGTACTGTCCCGCCTGTAGCAAAACATCTGTATGAGATCTTCGAGCTTCATCCCGATGACGCGGCCCCTGAAGCCCTGGGCCGGTCGAAGGGAGTCGGCTATCAGCGAGCAAAGCTGGTCCACGGAATACGGCTTTACTACGAGGCTTTCACATCCCGCGGATAGAAGGGCTGAGCGATCCTTTTCAAGAATCGGTTCCGTTATGAGAACGGTTCGTATCGGCTTACCTAATGCCTTGACTCCGTTCAATAAAGCCAGCCCATCCCCCTCGCCCTCACCGAGATGTGGGCCCACCATCAGGTCCACTTGGGTGCCGCGAATGATATGCAAGGCTTCCGCGTGCGACGAGGCCTTGATAACGGCATATTGCAGCCCGCGTTGTTCGAGGAACTCCTGGAGCGGTGCGGCCAGGTCTTCCCGGTCGTCCACCAATAGGATATTCTTCCGGGACATATGCTGCTCCTCCGGCACATGCGACTGGTCCGGAATGCTGAACAAGCGGTCTCCTTAGTATCGGCCGACCGGCGGCCGAATAACGGCGGCCGGTCTTGCGCCGCATTTTACGGTGATCGGGTCGCCCCGGCTCAACTTACAGATTGGACTCACGGGCGTACCTTATCTTTTTTCAACAAGTCAATCAACACATGGGTCGGGATCAGGACGTTGGGCTCAGGAAGTTCCAGCTGTCGGAAATCGGCATGTATGGTTTTGTCCCACGACAGGATGTCGAAGAAAGCCTCATCGCCCTGCCCTTGATGGGACTCCGCTCGATATATTTCACCGTCTTTCACGTAAATGGCGCCCGATTTGGTGCCGCGCCTCACTTCTACGCGCCTGGATTCTCCGCTCATGACAATGAGCCGGATAGTAGTGCGGAGGTCAAAGCTTGAAAAATCCATCACCTCCGACAGGTCATCCGGGGATTTTCCATTGTCCATGTTTGCGGGACCTCGTGATCGGCCACAACGGAGGGCCGTCACAACCGAGGATGAGATTAACGGCTCGGTCGGCTCTTTCCATAGCCCGGCCCCGGAAATGCCGCCGGTGATGGAGTCCGTGCTCCGGCGGAGACGACCCTTCCGCTCCGAGAACCCGTGGGGCCTCCGGTTGGCCGAAGAGACGGCCGCCCAGTCTCACCATTACCTCGTCACGTCAACGTCATTGGTTGACCTTCTCAACCTGCCTTAACTATATCACGTACAACCGTTTGAAATCAAGATTAATTGACTGATGAGACCATTGCGGCCACCGGAAATGCACATTGCCGTACCTATTTTTCCCGCACATCGGCCTCTCCAAATCGTCGTAGCCGTCTTGAAAGTCAAAGGTGGATGTGTTTGAATAACGGGGATCATCATTGCCCGAGTTCGACGCCGATCGTGTACGCTTATATACGTGATCGGAGCGGACCGCCGAAAGTAATCCTCCGGAGAAAGACATGACCTTAAGAGAAGAAGTTCGCCGGACGGCGCTGTGCGCTCGTCAGGCAGCCCGCAAGGCGGCAACCCTCCCTATGACGGCAAAGGCACGGATTCTAACTGATTTTGCGATGAAGCTAAGAGATCGGCGGGCGTTTCTTCAGGAGGAAAACCTCAAGGATTTGGTCGACGGCAGGGCCAAGGGTCTGTCTTCCGCCATGTTGGACCGGCTCACGTTGTCCGACAAGGTGATAGATCAAACAGCCGACGGAATAGATGAAATCGCTGCTTTCCCCGACCCTGTGGGAGAAATCGTCCGTATGTGGACGCGTCCCAATGGACTGCGGGTAGGGCGCATGCGGATACCTCTGGGGGTTATCGGGATCATCTACGAGTCGCGCCCGAATGTGACGGCGGACGCCGGCGCCCTTTGTCTCAAGGCCGGCAACGCGGTGCTGCTTCGTGGAGGATCGGAAGCCCTCAACTCGAATCTCGCGATTGTAGGACTCTTCAAGGAAGCCCTCAAGGACAACGCCGCCGATCAGGACATAGTGAACCTGATTCCGACCACTGACCGTGATGCGGTCCTGCACATGCTGAAATTGGAGGATCTGATCGACCTGATCATCCCTAGAGGCGGTGAGGACCTCATACGTTTCGTGACGAAAAACTCCACCGTTCCCGTGATCAAGCACTACAAGGGGGTTTGCCATCTCTATGTCGATTCCGCCGCAGACATGGACATGGCGGTGAAACTTACCTTCAATGCCAAGGTCCAACGGCCGGGGGTGTGCAATTCGCTGGAGACTCTTCTGGTTCATCGCTCCGTGTCCGAACGGTTTCTTCCCATGGTCGCCCGTGAGTTGGAGTCGGCAGGTGTGGAACTCAGAGGATGCGAGCTCTCCCGTAGCGTTGTCGGTTCCATGAAGCCGGCAACCGAGGACGACTGGTACGCCGAATATCTTGACCTCATCCTTGCCGTAAAGGTAGTTGACGGCATTGATGAAGCCATGGACCATATCGCCCAATACGGCTCGCTCCACACGGAGACCATCGTTACGGAAAACTATGCCGCGGCCCAACGTTTTCTTAATGAAGTCAATTCGTCGTCCGTAATAGTCAACGCTTCCACGAGAATGAGCGACGGATACGTGTACGGCCTCGGAGCGGAAATAGGAATCAGTACCACAAAGATCCACTCGTTCGGCCCCATGGGGGTGGAAGACCTTACCACCACCAAGTATATCGTTTTGGGCAACGGCCAGATAAGAGAGTAATCATTCTCGAAAAAAGTTACCGGACGATGACCGTGAGCGGAGGACGTACCGTTGACCGAAATACGCAGCACCATAGAACTGATGATGGAACGCACCCGCGGGATGACCTTGTCCGCGGAGGAAAGGGAACGATACCGTCAGGAAGAGTGTCGAAAAAAGGCCAAGGGGTATAAGTTGCGACTTCTCGACAACCCTGGTTCGTCAACGGAAGAGTGGACAACGCCGGCGGAAGTACCCGAGCAGGATCGTGAGTTGATTCGGCGATTGTTGTGGGAAGAGTTCCTGAACGCCGTGCCGGACGACAGGCAAGGGGTCCTGCAATACATCGCGGCCATGGAGAGACTACCGAGGACTGATGCGCAGACCTCCATCCTGGCCAAGATGCGGAAGGCGGCCCAAGCCGGGGTCAAGAACCCGGCGGAAGGTAGAAAGAAACTTA
>JAZDOF010001052.1:0-5764 GCA_043799015.1 Pseudomonadota bacterium
TGCCCGTCTCTGAACTCTGAAGGAGTGCCAGCGACCATTCCCTATACGGGCTTTCGGGCAGATCCCGGAACATTTCCAGCACGCCGTTGCTGAGATCGCGATGACGTATTTCAGGCCAATACCTGTAAAGTGTTCTCGTCACGTCCACGCAGTTTTCCTCTCCGGCTGCCCTACACCGTACAAGCTCAGCGGCAATGCCGTTCAGATCCATGCCCGATTCCATAGCGTCGATAAATCGGCGGACCGAAGACGAACTCGACGATTTGATATCACGCCTTATGTAGAGGCCGGTTCTACCCGCCGGACAATCGTCACACCACGGCCCCCTTACGAACCGGTGATAAATAGGCTCATACTGTAACGCAAAGTTGCGGTCGTTGAACAGTCGGCAATAATGTCGACATGATCAGAAATCGTGAATTTCGATAAAATCCGGTTTAGCGATCCTGAGAATATACTCGATTTTTAACGAAGGGTCATCCTTCATAGAGGCCAAAGTCCGATTTCCAAGATACCCCAATCGATGACGTTAAAATCCTTGTGGAAAGTCATCAGGCCAAGGTCCGGATTTGCCACAAACGGCCTATGGAGGCGGTGATCGGCAGCTAGGTTCTTGAATAGAGTTCGGAACTCGGAAAACCCGCGCGTGTCGCAACACAGATCAAACGGGGGCACTGCTTTCCACAAGAACAAACAGGCCGGGGCAGTCACAAACAGCGCCACCATTCCTTTTTGCTTTAAGCCTAGGCGTGAATGAAACAGGCCATAACTCAATAGAAGTGCCGAAAAAATTGTCCAGAAGCTGACCGTACGGTACGCTGCATGTTTAGCGGGTCCAAAAACAAAAGCGTGTAACACGACCAACCCCAGCACTATCATGATGCCCGCCGGTACGAAGTCATGGTCCTTCGGTATCCTTGCGACGGCCAGGAGGAGCAATCCTATTACGAGACCTATACCGGACAACCTATAAATGAACGCGCCCGCCAACGCAATTTTGGACGGGAGCGCCGGCATATCGAAAAACGCCCCTAAGTTAGCTGGAACGTATATCCCCTGGCCATGGGCCGTGTTCGGGACCAAGTCGCCGAAATAGGAAAACCTAACAAGAAACAAAAAGGACCAGGCAGCCGCAAAGGCGGCAACGACCCAAAACACTCTTGGTCGGCGGTAACGTCGATAGTGAAAGAACGTGAACGCGATCAGCAGCGGCAGGACGTGGAATATGCCTTCATGACGTGACCAGGAGGCCGACAATGCGCAGGGTACGAGCAGAATATGAGGATAGCCGGTCCGGTAGGAACAAACCGCTGTTGTGAAAAAGGCAAGATAAGTCACGTGCGTTATAGGGTTTTCGAGTCCTGAACAGTGAAATATCAGAAAATGTGACGACGACGCGATAATGACCAGCGTCAAAACACCGGCGGATAATGCCGTGAATCCGTCCAGGTCTATGCACCGCATAAAGCAACATATCAGGACACCGAGCAAAAACGTGCAGATCCAGGTTTGGAGCTGAAAGAACAGTTCATACTGCAAGCCCGATGCTCCATACGCCAGAACAAACAGAAGGCATTGAAGAGGGGCCGAAAAGCCCTCTATGCGTTCGCCGCTCGGATTGACTCCTATGAATCCAAAATCGACCAGATTTCGCGCGGGGCTTAATGTAATCACGGCATCATCCCTGGCAAAATAGTACTACGACGGGATGCCGGACACTGACACACCGAACAAAGCAACAGCGCATAGTCCCGTGATGATTGGATAAAGCCAAGATGCCGGTTGGGCTGATTTGCCGATCATGACTACCATAAACCTGCCTTGGAATAACCTGTATGATTCAAGTGCGAAGTGGAAAAAACCTGGAAATCTTGTTTCGCGGAAATCAGCCACAGGTTACCTGTCCCCATTATTCATAGACATTCTTAGGCCTTTCAAGTTGATGCGGTTAAACAATTTGCATTCTGATCGTACGCCGATGCGATCGGCTGAACGCGGATGCCCTGCCTGCCCTGGATGTCCTGAATCTCCTCGGGGTTCGCTCCCCCTCATTCAATGTAACAACCGGCGCAAGAAGCCGAACCGCTCGGTTACATGTCGTAATTTGAGCGCAGCGAGGATTTTCAGCGGCCGCCTATGCACCCTAACGAACTCAAGCGGCCTGAATACGAATAGATGAAACGCCTTGGTCATGGACCAGCGGCGTGCATAATCGCTGTCGCTAAGAGCAAGGCGCCTACTCAGGATATGGAGACGCTTCGGACCGACGCCGCGCCGATCGTCCATCAACTCGTTCCCGGACCTGAATAGATGTCGAAAACTAATTCCAGCAACCGCGCGTTCGACAAGACGGCAGGTTACAACGGCGGTACGGCGACTCACCCGAGGAGCCGACACGGCCGGAGCGGTTGTTCCGCAGAGGAAATTCCCCAGGCTGTAAAATATGTGGCCCCTACCCCAAGACTCGTGTCCTTGCATACAATGGGGATGATGACCGAAGACGATGTCGGCGCCCGCCTCGACCATTCTCCTGGCCGCGTGCCGCTGCTCGGGGGAAGGATACGCAAGGTAATCGAAGCCCCAATGCATGGACACAATCACCGTAGCGCCCGGTCTCGAGTACGAAACGATTTCCTCCCGGGCCCTTCGGAGGTCGAACTCATTTACGTACATGCCCTTTGTGGGGTCATGAAAGGGATCGGTGCTTTCATCAACATATGCAAGAAGAACGACCGCTTGTCCAGAGCGCTCCGCCACGAAAGGGGCCCGTGCCTCTTCAACCGTATTCCCGGCCCCAACGGTCGCGATGCCCATACCGCGAAGAAATGTGATTGTACGGTTAAGACCGGAGGCCGTCTCATCAAAAACGTGATTATTGGCAAGGGATACACAGGTAAGGTTGAGAGGCCGGATGGCCCTTGCGGCTTCCTCATTCGTGGAAAGAGCTACGACCTTGGCCGGATTGGCTCCATCCAGTCCCACGAGAGGCGCTTCCCAATTGGCGACCCGAATGTCCGCCGGACCCAGCCTCTCAGCTAAATCGGCCACGGAAAGTCGCAACTTTTCCAGGTTGTATTCGGCCGCAAACTCGCCGTTCAAGGCAATGTCGCCGAACAACCGGATAGCTAGTTCGTTTTCTCGGTGCATCCTTCATCACGTGGGAGAGTATTTCCGCAGGCCTCCAATTCTTTCCGCTCCGTCCGTTCATGCAAGCCGTTAAATTTCAAGGGCCTCCATGTAGTTGTGGGTGACCCGGCTCAATGTGTACTTGGCTGCTGCCCTTTTAAGCATACCCGTGTCGGGCGGCGCGTGCAATATGTCGTCCATCGCCTGCGCCAGCCCTTCCCAGTCTCCGACCCGGACGAGTTTGCCGAGCTTTCCGCCTTCCAGGATCTCCGAGGGCCCATAGTCGCAGTCCGTTGCAACAACCGGGGTGCCGCAACCCATGGCCTCCAAGAGCACCATTGGTTGGCCCTCCCACAAAGATGACAGTACGAAGACAGCGGAACGCGCAAAATAGGCTGGAGGATTGGACACAAATCCTGGAAAGGAAACACAACGCTCTATTCCCAGTTCGTGCGTCATCCGAAGCAAATCAGCGCGGTCCTCGCCTTCTCCCAGCACGACGAGACGGGCCTCTCTTTGTTGAATTAGAAACCTGAATGCCCGCAGGAGCGTGGGATAGTCTTTTTGGGCCGAAAGGCGACCCGCTGAGATGACGACCGGCGGCATTCCCGGGGCAAACCAGGGGTGGTCTATGGGCTCTGCGGCGCGCTCGGCCAAATCCGGAAGAACGGCTGGATTATGCACTACCACCGCCTTGACCCCTAAAATCGTGTGCAATTCATCCGCTACGCCTTGAGACACCGCTAGTATTCGATCCGCGCGCGGATAGGTCCAACGCGCGAGTAATGGAATCAAAGATGCGCGAAACCCGAAGGAGCCGGTAATGTACTTGCTCAACGGCCCATGTTCGACTATGCCCACCTTGACCCCCGTACATGCCGAAGTTGCCGCGCATATTGCAATGACATTCGTGTAATTCATATGGGAAATAAGAACAGAGGGTCGTTCTTTTCGCAAATAGCGGACCAGCGGCAGGAAGGCACCGATGGCTCTCCCTGCCATCAAACTTACGAGGCGGACTCCTGATGGAACTTGATCCCTGTAAGGGCCCTTTACAGTAAGTACGACCAAGTCCACGGCAAAGCCCTCTTCGGAAAGCCCTCGGCACAGATTCGCCATGACCCGTTCTACGCCTCCACCGACGATGGAAGGCCCGAAGAGGGCTATTCTCTTGTGTTCGGAATTCATGTCCCATGCCTCGATCGGGTATCCGGCGTCGGCGATTTCGTCGCCCGCTCCGCATCGTCCATCCGGTATTTTGCCAAACCGGCAGGCAAGGAGATCATCCACAATATCCGCGCCGTCCGGTTCTTGAGGTCTTTCCATTGGTCACGAAATCCGATGCCCAAATGCAGGGAAAATCGGGTGTATTGAGCAGCCATGATTAGGAATGTGACGGCCGCGTGCCTGAACCACGATATTTCCTCGTTAAGGGCAACCAAGTAGCGTACCCGATTCCCGGCGGCATACACCCGGGCTTTTCCTCCGCGAATTACCGACGGCTGGTCTCTCCAATACCTTCTTAACACCTCGTTCACGAAACGGATCCTGTAAGGTCCGGAAATGCGGTGCCATATGGTGCCCTCGGGTATCGTGGGGGTCCTGATGTCTTCCGGGAACGGGTATCTCCTCATTGCTTGGGTTGTAAGGCAGAAAAGCCGCTCTCCTTCCAACTTGAGTCTGTAGGTTAGTTCTGAAAAGGTGGAATCGAAAACGTCTTGTGGAAAGGGCGGGCCGACTGCCAAGCCTTTTTCGTCTACGCTGAGCGCCGCGACTCCGGCGAATCCCTTTTTCTCGCCCGCCGGGATGGCTTGCCAGTGATGTTTGAGCCGTTCCAGCGCCTCCGGGAGAAGCTCATCGTCGTCGTCCAGGATGACGAAAAGCTCGCCTCGTGCCTCCAGCACTCCGTAATTGACGGCCCCATGCTTTCCGTTATTGTCCCGGCGCCGGTACCGGATGGGAAAGAAGGGCTTCTCCTCCATACATCGACGTATCACAATTCCGGTGTCGTCCGAGCCTGCATCCGCTATCAACCATTCGAAGTCGTTGCATGTCTGCCTGAGAAGGCTTTCGTAGACCCTGCGTATGGTGTGTTCCCGGTTGTAAGCCGAAGTAAACACCGTAAACGAGTATTGTTCGTCGCCGAATTCCACCACGCGGTTCCAACCTTATGCGGCCCTTCTTCAGCGGTCCGCCCTGCCGGTATCGGCCTCTTCAACAAGGTTGCTTTCGGCAGATATCCAACAGGCCCTCACATATATTATGAACGTTTTCCGGGGTTCCCGCAATTGTCCTTTCCCCCTCTTCATCCCCAAACATTGTCGCTGCGAGCTCAAAGGACGTTGCCAGGATTGATGCTATGTAGAGTGCCAGGCGCTCATCGTCCGCGGGGGGCATCTTCAACGCCGCTGCCACCGCGTCGGGAAGTTCCTGAAGGTTTGGGCAGTGCATGATGCCTTCCCCCAACACGGTAAAGGGTACGGCGCCCATGACTATGGCCGGTTTTCCCAGAAGCACGGCCTCCAGCGCGGCCGTTCCCGTTATGACGCAGGTCAGGGCGGCTCGCTGTATCAGAGAGAGACTGCTCTCTTTGGGTGACACGGCCACCACGTTGGGAAGGCGTTTCAGACGCCGATAG